>NZ_CAXCAM010000036.1:0-26217 GCF_963980585.1 uncultured Ilumatobacter sp. | reverse complement strand
GTCGTTGTGGTCGCGGGGGCGATGTCGGCGCTGGCGTCGAGTGTTCCGCTCAGCCGGTAGACGAGGCGGAGCTCGTCGCCGGCCCCGAGGGTGAACTCTTGCTCGATCAGCTCGATCGCCACTCCGCTGGACTGGCGCACTGCACTCGGCGCCGCGGACGCTGATGATGCGACCGGGTCGCTGAGCGCAGTGATGGTTCCCGCACCGAGCGACAACGCACCAATGGCCAACCCAATCATCGATCGGCGGATCCGAGCGGGCGGCGCGCCGGGCTGGCTCATCGAGCACCACCGTGCCGGTGAAGGTCGTCGCCCGTCAACTCCAGGATGGCGAGCGTTTCGGAACGGCGCCGAAATCCGAGGTCTGCATACAGCGCGAGCGCCGCTTCATTGTCAAGCGCGGTGTTGACCATCGCGGTCATCGCGCCCCGGCGCTGCATCCAGCGCATCGAATCGGCGACGAGTCGGCGAGCAATTCCCCGACGACGGAGTTGCGGATCCACCGCGAGCCGCTGGAGGTAACCGAAGACTCCCGACTGACCGGTCAGCGCGAATCCGCCGACGTGTGGACCGCCGTTGACGTCGTTCACAGTGACAACCCGTGCTCGATGGCGTGGGGTGGCGTCCGTGATGTCGTTGAGCGACCGGACGTCGTTGCCCCACGGGTCGCCGAACGCGCGGCGGTCGAGCGCAGCGACGTCTGGCAGGTGCGAGGCACGGAGCCGTTGTGTTTCGGACCGTTGACGGCGCGGGGAGCGAGTCGACGTGGGAGTCAGCGGTGCCTCGAGCAGGGCAAGGGTGTCGATCGGCCGAAAGCCAACTTCGGTGAACGAGGCGGCTGCCGCGGGGAACATCGCGCCGGTTCGAATGGCTCGGACATCGGGGTCATTGGTGATCGCGTTGGCCGTCCAGGCGCGAACTGACTCTGGGGTCGGGATCATGTGGTGGTCGAGCAAAATGACCTGGGTGACGTCAGGTTCGTACGGCCAGCGAGCAAACCTGGCGCGCACGTGATCGTGGAGCCCTCGCCCCTCGGTCGTGTCGGTCACGAGACCGACGCTACTGCGGCGAGGGCCTGTCCAGGAGTCGCAGAACTGTCGTGGTGCTGCGCGGGTGCGGGCGCGGTTCGGCGACCATCAGCGCGCTTGCGCGACGAATCGCCATATCGTCTGGCCCCGTGGTTCCCGATCGTTTTGCACCCGTGCTGCGCGAGCTCGCACCGCTGACTGAGCGGTTTCGCGCTGCCGGTCATCGCTTGTACCTCGTTGGCGGAACCGTGCGGGACCTGCTGGTCGACTCCGGTCGAGCCGATTTTGATCTCGACCTGACGACTGATGCGCGTCCTGATCAGATCAAGGCATGCCTGGACGGCTGGGCCGACGCAGTCTGGAATCAGGGCGAGAAGTTCGGCACGATTGGTGCCCACAAGCTCAACCCTGAGACGGGTGAACAGCGGCCGTACGAAATCACCACATTCCGCGCCGAGGCCTACACCGACGATTCCCGCAAGCCCCATGTTGTCTTCGCCGATGAGATCGAGACCGACCTTTCGCGTCGCGACTTCACGGTCAACGCGATGGCTCTCGAACTCACCGGCGACAGTGCGTCGGGTGGGGGAACACCGGTCTTGGTCGACCCATTCGATGGTGCCGTCGACTTGGCAACTCGGACACTCCGGACGCCGATGGGACCGGATGTCAGTTTCAGCGACGACCCGCTGCGGATGTTGCGGGCGGCACGTTTCATCGCTCGCTACCAACTCCAGCCGTCTGATGAACTTGTCGCGGCGGTGAAGGCAATGGCTGATCGGCTCGAGATCGTGTCGGCTGAACGAATCCGCGACGAGCTCGACAAATTGATGGTGGTTGATCACCCATCGCCAGGGCTCTGGTTCCTCATCGAAACGGGACTGGCCGACCAATTCTTTCCCGAACTGCCAGCGATGCGCCTTGAACACGACCCGATTCACCGCCACAAGGACGTACTGACGCATTCCCTTGCAGTGGTGGAGAACGTGCGGCCACTCAGCGAGAACCCCGCGATCGTCTCGGGCGAGCGACCCGAGTTCGATTTCCGCCTCACCCGGTTGGCCGCGCTGTTCCACGACATCGGCAAGCCGCGCACACGCGGCTATCTCGAAGGCAAGGGCACCACGTTTCATCATCACGATGCCGTGGGTGCTCGAATGACGAAGAAGCGGCTGTCGGCGCTGCGATACTCGAATGACGATGTGGCGGCAGTGACCGAACTGGTTGCGCTGCACTTGCGCTTCCACACCTATTCGATGGGGTGGTCCGATTCAGCAGTGCGCCGTTACGTGCGTGACGCGGGTCCACTCCTCCAGGAACTGAATGTGTTGACTCGCTGCGATTGCACCACACGCAACGCTAAGAAGGCGGCACGGCTGTCGCGACGGATGGACGAACTCGAGGCGCGGATCGACGAGTTGGCCGCGCAAGAAGAGCTTGCGGCGTTACGGCCCGAGATGGATGGCAACGAGGTGATCACTCATCTGGACATCACGCCGGGCCGTGATGTCGGCGAGGCGATGAAGTTTTTGATGGAAGTTCGTCTCGAAGACGGCCTCATCGGCGATCGTGCCGTCCGAGCGCGCCTCGACGCGTGGTGGCGAGAGCGTCACGCCGACTCCTGACGTCACCGTTCCTCATTTCCTCGAGGAAGAAGTCGAGGAAGAAGTTCAGGAAGGGGAGACATGGGCATCCTCGAACGAGGCGCCGCCACGTCGTACTTTGTGCACGTGCGGACGGGCGAGGCGAGACGGCGGACGGTGCGTGCCTCGTGGCTGTTGCTGCCCCTCGTGGTGGTTTCTGTCGGTTTGATCTCGATGGCAGCATTGGTCGCGGCGAACGAGCCGGCGGCCAACACGACGCTGGTCGTTGCCGCCGTTGGCGTTGTCTCGATCGTTGCGGTGGTGGTGACGTGGCTCGAGGCCCGACATTTTGGGCGTCGGTTGCGGACGACGATCGACGAGCTTTCTGTCACTCAGTCGGACCTGCGCCAGTTGCTCGACGACTTGCCAGATGCAGTGATCGGCCTCGATGAACGCGGCAAGATCAGCTCTGCCAATGGCAAGGCAGCCGCCCTGACGGGTCGGTCGGTCGACGACCTCATCGGACGAGGATTCCTTTCGATGATCGGTGAGGCTGACAGAAAGTCGGTGTCGGAGCGGTGGCAGCGCGTTGACCTTGGCAATCGTGTGCCTGCTGTGCATGCTGGCGTGCGTAGCCCTGGTGATCTGGCGGTGTTTGAACTCGTCGATGTCAATGGTGAGCCACACTTGGTCGAGGCGTCGTTGCATGTGTCGCAGAGCGATCACGGCAACGTGGTGTTGCTTCGCGATGTGAGCGATCGCAAGCGGACGACGGCAGCTCTGGAGCAGGCGCGCCGCCGGTTTCAGCAGGCGTTCCACTCAGCTCCGACCGGGATGGCGCTGGTGCGTCTCGACGACGGCCGCATTGTCGACGCCAACCAGCCATTGGCCCAGATGCTGGGTCGACCGCTCGACGACATGCTCGGGCAGCCGATTCGCACGATGACCCACCCAGAAGATCTCGCGTCGGCAGCACGTCAACGGGCGCAGCTTGAACTGGGTATCGCTGACTCATACGCACTCGAGCAGCGGTACTTGCGGGCTGACGGCGAGTATGTCTGGGCGCGGACGCGAGTCTCGGTGACCGAGGACGAGGGTGTCGCATTGGCGATTACACACATTGAAGACATCACCGAGCAGCGACGCAATGCCGAACTCCTCACTCACGCTGCAACACACGACGACCTCACCGATCTGCCGAATCGCACGACACTCGTCGGGCGGCTTGACGCGTTGCTCGCAGTGGCCCAGCCGGGGCAAGTCGCGGTGCTGTTTATCGACCTGGACAATTTCAAGATGGTCAACGACAGCCTCGGACACGGGGTCGGCGATCAACTCTTGCGCGAGGTTGCTCGACGATTCCGTGGCGTGATGCGTGACAGCGACCGATTGGCACGCTTTGGTGGCGACGAGTTCGTGGTCTTTGTTGAGCGCGTGGCCATCGGTGGAGAGGACACTCCGAGTGGCGCGTTCGTCGACCCGGCCGCGGTGGCTGATCGACTCCGCCGATCAGTCATGGAGCCGATCACGATCGACGGGCACGAGCTGATTGTCACCGCCAGCATCGGCTTTGCTGTCAACGCTGCAACCGACCTCACCGCCGATGACCTGCTGCGCGATGCCGACGCAGCGATGTATCGGGCCAAGGCTGCTGGTCGCGATCGGGTCGAAGCATTCACTGCGGCCACGCGCAAGGCGTCTGTGGGCGCGCTCCAGCTCGCATCAGAACTGCGCCGGGCCATCGAGCGCCACGAGATCGTTCCGTACTTCCAACCGATCGTCGATCTGAGTTCTGGAGAGGTCGTCAGCTTCGAAGTCTTGGCGCGTTGGCTGCATCCCGATCGGGGTCTGCTGATGCCAGCGGAGTTCCTTCCAGCCGTCGAGGCGGGCGGCCTCCTCGTTGACTTCGGCGCGATGATGTTGCGCGACTCGCTGGCACAACTTGCGCGCTGGCGCGCTGCGGGAACCAGATTCCGGCGATGCGGTCTGTCGGTCAACGTGGCAACACAGCAGTTGGCTGACAGCAACTTCATCGATGTGGTGCAGACAGCGCTCGGCGAGACCGGCATCGATGCTGACTCGCTGTGGCTTGAGATCACAGAGACCACACTGATGGAAGACTCCGTTGCGGCAGGTTCGGCGTTGCGTGAGCTACGCGGCCTGGGCCTCCACATCGCCGTCGATGACTTCGGAACCGGATACTCGTCGCTCACCTATTTGAAGCGCTTCCCGGTCGAGACGATCAAGATCGATCGGTCGTTCGTGTCGGGCTTGGGTCTCGAAGCTGACGACACATCGATTGTCGAAGCTGTTGTGCGACTTGGTCACTCCCTTGGTCTGAGTGTCGTGGCCGAGGGTGTCGAAACACCGCTCCAGCTCACCCGATTGCGTGAATTGCAGTGCGACAACGGCCAGGGCTACCTCTTCGGCCGTCCCCGCCCCGCGGCCTTGGTCGAATACGAACGGGTCTGACGCGATCGGTTTCACGCCGCGCTGAACATGGTCCTGGATGTCAGGTGACGGGGCTCGGTTCGGAGCGCTTCCACATGCGTGCCGGCAGGTTGATGCGGTCGGCGTACTTCGCTGCAAATGGCGCTGCGATCGCCGTGATGAGCACGTATCCGGCCACCAGCGCCCCGAGTTCAGGGCCGTCAGCGAGGCTCGCTCCCAATGCGGCGATCACAATCGAGAACTCGCCGCGAGCAATCAACGTGGCACCGGCACGCATGCGACCCTTCCCGGCTGCGCCGACACGCTTGGCTGCGTACCAGCCGGTGGCGAACTTGGTGATCGACGTGACGACTGCGAGCGCGATTGCCGGGAGCAGTGAATCGAGGAGTTTCGACGGATCGACCTGGAACGAGAAGAAGAGGAAGAAGATCGCAGCGAACAGGTCGCGGAGCGGCGAGATGAGGTTCATCGCTCGGACTTCAGCTTGACCCGAGAGCGCGAGTCCGACGAGGAAGGCGCCGATCGCGCCAGACACTTCGAGGCGTTGTGCAATGCCGGCGACGAGCAACGTGACGCCGAAGACGCCGAGCAGCAGGGCCTCGTCGGAACCACCGATCAGCGCGTCGCTGAGGCGGCGACCCCACAACAGTGCCACCAGCAGAATGACGACCACGACCGTCAGAGCGATCGCGACACTGGTCAACGTGGCGACCAAGGTGCCGCCGACGATTACGGCAGCGATCACTGGGAGGTAGATCGCCATCGCCAGGTCTTCGATCACCAAGAGGTTCAAGATGGCGGGCGTTTCGCGGAAGCCCAGGCGTTGCAGGTCGCTCAGGATCTTCGACACGACACCCGACGAAGAAATCCAGGTTGCTCCACCGAGCAGGACCGCAGCCAGTGGTGACCAACCGAGGAGCAAACCTGCCGCCACGCCAGGCAGTGCATTGAGCAACATGTCGATCACGCCGACCAAGGTCCCAGTGCGCAGACCGTTGCGAAGCTCCACGTCGGAGTACTCCAAGCCGAGCGTGAACAGCAGGAGGAGCACACCGATCTCAGCGATGATCGAAATGAAGTCCTCGGTGACGTCGAGCTGTACGAGGCCGCCTTCGCCGAGCATGAGTCCCGCGAGCAGGTAGAGCGGTACCGCGGTGATGCCCAAGCGGCCGGCAACCCGCGCGAGGACTGCGAGTCCGAGTACGACGGCGCCGATCTCGATAAACGCAAGCGCGGTTTCGGTGCTCCCAGCAGCGAAGAGCGCAAGGGTCATAGGATGCGTTGTCGAGTTGGCTCAGTTGGTGAGCTGGTCGCGCAACAATGCGAGACCTTCCGTGGTGCCGACCGCGACAGCGGTGTCGCCGATCTGGAAATCGAACTCGGGGTCGGGTGCCGGGACCGACTGATCACCACGGATCACCGCGACGATCGAGGCACCCGTGCGTGTCCGGTACTCGCCGTCGCGGATTGTTGCACCGATTGCTGGCGAAGAATCGGTCAGAGCGATCCACTCGATGGCAAGGCCGTCGATGTTTTGCTGCACTGCGGCAACTGCTTCGGTGACCTGGCTGGCGCCGAGCAACTCAGCCATCGTGCGCGTGTCTGACGCCGACAGAACGACCATTGTTGAGCAGGCGTCTCGATCGTTGCGGTCGTAGACGACCATTTCGCGTCTGCCGTCGCGATGGACGATGACACCAACACGTTCACCGGTGTCGGTGTCGAACTCGTGGCGTACTCCGACGCCGGGAAGCTTGGTCTCCTGGACTTCGGCCATCCGTCCATTGTCGCACGTTTCCGGCCGTTTCGGTCACGCCGTCGATGCGGTCCGTTTCCCCTCTGTTGACCGAGGAAAGCTGGTGTCAGCTGCCTTCCTTGCGGGCCCGCATGATGAGCGTGCTGGGCACGTTTCCGGACGAGCCGACTTCGTCGACCCGATCGACTCGGAAATTTGATCGGCCGAGAGAGGTGAACCAGTCGCTGATCGAGCGGGCGGTCACACCGTAGGGCGTGGCGTCGCTGACGACGGAAAATGGGTGAGTGACCGAGATGACGAACGGCATGCTCGGAATGAGGATGCGGTGCACCTGGCGGAGCAGGCGGCTGAGATCGTCGACCTTTTCGATGGTGTGGGCGGCGACGACGACGCTCACCGTGCCGGAGGTGATCTCGCCGAGATCGGCCAAGTCGGTGGCGTGACATTGCACGCTGATCTCTGCCGCCTCAGCGCGCGCACGCATGTCGGCGATCTTGTCGGCGTCGGGGTCGACCGCGATGGCTTTGGCGCCTGACTGCGCGAACTCGACAGCATTGAACCAATCGGAGATACCGAGTTCGACGGCGCGCAGACCGCCGCTCACGTCGCCACTCAGACGCAGCTCGGCGTCCGTCGGAATGCCGTCTCCATACCTGATGTTTGCAACCACACCCCCAGTGTGCCCGCTCCGGGCGGCACGTGTGCGCATTGGGCTCTATCCTCGACCTTCATGTCCTTCTCGGTCGGCGCGATTCGTGGCACCGATGGTGGGGCGCGGGGCATCGTTGACCATCGGCTCGCCCGTCGCATGCTGATCAGCGAGGTCAAGCGAGGGCGGCTGCGCGAAGAGGCGGTGTGCGATGCGCATCCCGAGTTGATCCGGGCAGCCCGCAATGTCGGTACCCAGACGTCCACGGTCTGCCCGATCTGTGAAGAAACCGAACTCAAGTTGGTCACATACGTGTTCGGGCACGGACTCCAGGCGCAAGGACATTGCGTGTCGACTGCTGAACAGATGCGCCGGATCGAAGCCCGGTCGACCGAGGCGAGTGCCTACGTGGTCGAAGCGTGCGTCGAATGCCGCTGGAATCACCTGCTCCGCATCCTTCCCGTCGGCGGAACGTGAAGGGTCACGCGTTCGCGGCGCTGACTGCGGCCGCCTTCATGAGTGCCGCGTGCTCGAGTGATTCTGACGTTGCCGCGCCAGATTCTCGCGTCGTGGTTGCACCGACCGTGGTTGCATCGACCCAGGTTGCACCGACGGTTGCGACAGAAGCGCTTGCTGACATCGAGTCGGGCACAACCGTGCGCGACGTGGACGTGCAGCCCGCGGGGTTCACGACGGCGATGATCGAAGTCACCAAGGTCGACGGCACGGTGTGTGAGCTGTGCATGTGGTTGGCGGACACCGGTGACGAGCGGGGGCAGGGCTTGAAGGGCGTCACCTCGCTGGGCGCACCGGAGGGCATGGCGTTTGTCTGGGACGAGCCGACGACCGGTTCGTTCTTCATGTTCCAGACCGTCACGCCGCTCTCGATTGCCTGGTTCGATGCGCCCCTCGCTCGTGCTGGCGGTGCTCTGGTGTCCACGGCGGACATGGAGCCGTGTGTGTCGGAGAACTCAACTGACTGCGAACGCTTCTCTGCAGGAGGTGACTACGTGCTGGCGATTGAGGTCTTTCAAGGCGATCTCGCGTCGATCGGCATCACCGCTGGGTCGACCGCTCGGCTGCTCCCAGGAACCGAAGCCACCAACTGTCCGCTCGGCTGAGGCCACCCATCTCTGTGAGCGCGCGTCTCTACGGTGGGTTGCATGCAGTCGAACCGAAACGAAGCCTGGCGCGCGACGCAGTGCCTCCCGGTAGCATTGCGCGGTCCATTACATACCCTGCCCCTCTGCCCAACCCCTCGTGAGTTGGAGTCCGGGGCTCCCCATCTCTTCACGCTTGGACACCGTGAACGTGGGATCCGAAGGGAGAACAACACCGCATGAATCGTGCGTACGAAATGATGGTCATCATCGACGGCGACGTCGATGATCCCAAGGCACAGTCTTGGATGAAGACGATCACCGATGGAGTCGAGAGTGTCGGCGGTCAGCTGCACGAGAAGATCGACTGGTGGGGCAAGCGTCAATTTGCCTACCCGATCAACAAGAAGCCGTCTGGCTACTACCTCGTTGCTCAGATCGTCGCCGCGCCCGGCGCGCTTGACGAATTGGAGCGCCAGCTCCGTCTTGCGGACGACATCGTCCGCCACAAGCTCATCCGTCTGCCCGAGGAAGAAGCAGCACGCCGCGGCATCACCGTGGAAGCTGCCTGATCCGGCTCGGCAATCGCCAAAGGGGAATCACATGGCACAGGACAACACCGTCACACTCACCGGGAACCTCACTAAGGATCCCGAGCTTCGTTACACCACGGGGGGCCGTGGTGTCGCCAGCTTCGGCCTCGCCGTCAATCGCCGCTATCAGGTGAATGGCGAGTGGCAGGAGCAGGTCTCATTTTTCAACGTGGTTGCTTGGGCAGACCTCGGTGAGAATGCTGCGGCCAGCCTGCACAAGGGCAACCGCATCGTTGTTACCGGTCGACTCGAGCAGCGCTCGTATGAGACTCGCGAAGGCGAAAAGCGCAATGTCACCGAAGTGATCGCCGACGACCTCGGTCCCAGCCTCCGCTGGGCCCAGGCACAAGTCGAGCGCATCTCTCGCGATTCTGCCGATGGTGGCGGATTCAGCGGCGGTGGCAGTGGCAGTGGCGGCGGCGCACAGAAGCCTGCATCTGATCCCATCTACGGCGACGAAGAACCGTTCTGAGCAGCACTCGCTGCTGACACCTCTCGTCGACGCACAGCTCGACGTCATCCATTTCGAAATTCAGTCGAACATCATTTTCCAGTCAGGAATATCTCACTATGGCCAGTAAGAAGAACAAGGCCCGGTCGGCGCGTGACGCCAACCCCCGCAAGTTCAAGAAGAAGACCAGCGTCCTCATCATCGACAAAGTCGAGTACATCGACTACAAGGACGTTGATCTGCTCCGTCGCTTCATGAGCGACCGCTCCAAGATCAAGAACCGCCGTGTGGCAGGCAACGACCTGCAGCAGCAACGCGAGGTCGCGAATGCGATCAAGATCTCTCGCGAAATGGCACTCCTGCCGTACGCCACTCGTGTTGCCTCAACCCGCACCGGCGGCCGTCGCGATCGCGACGACCGTGGCCGCGGCCGCGACGAAGGTCGCGACGAGAACTCGGAGAACACCGAGAACACCGGTGACGAGTCCGTCGAGTCAACCGATACCTCCATCGACGCGACGACAGTTGTCGAGTCAACCGAGACCACAGAAGTGGAGGCCTGAGCAACATGAACGTCATTCTCCGCAGCAAGGTCGAGGGTCTCGGCCAGCGCGGCGACATCGTCGATGTCGCCCAGGGCTACGCCCGCAACTTCCTGTTCCCGAAGGGTCATGCCATCAAGGCGTCGGCCGGTGCACTGGAGCAAGCAGCCAAGATGCGTGCGTCACGCGATTCAAAAGATCAGAGCGCTCGCGAGGCCGCGACGGCCATTGCCAGCACGCTGGTGCCGAAGACGATCACCGTGTCGGCCAAAGCATCGGGCGAAGGCAAGCTCTTCGGTTCGATTCACGCCGCCGAGATCGCTGCCGCGATCAAAGAGCAGACCGACATCGATATTGATCGCAAGTCAATCGAGGCCGATCACAACATCAAGACCACCGGTCAGCACACGGTCACTGCGTCGCTGCACCACGACGTGTCGTTCCCGATCACCCTCGAGGTGGTTGCGGCCGACTGAACCCGGCGACGGGTTTTCTGTGCGGTTGCTGACGCAATCGCATGATCGACATGCCGAGGGCGTGTCCTGCCGATGCGGCAGGGCGCGCCCTTTGCTTTTCCACAGGCCGTCCACAGCAATTCATCCACAGGCGTGAGTCATTTGTCCACAGGCAAGTCCCAGGGTTGTTCCCCTATCGCCGCACAGGAAAGTCCAGCAAGAATGGGGTCCTCATGAGCAACGACGTCGAGTACGGCCAATTCGGGGGTAGCGCGCCATCCCGCCCGGCCGGAGGCTCGGGGCGCGTTCCTCCTCACAACCTCCAGGCTGAAGAATCGGTACTGGGAGCGTTGCTGTTATCGCGCGACGCGATTGGTGTCGTCGGCGAGGCCGGGCTGAACGTCCGCGACTTCTACAGCCCTGCTCACCAGCACATCTTTGACGCTGTCCGCTCGCTGTATTCATCGTCGGGCCCGGTCGATGTCGTCACCGTTGCCGACGAGCTTCGACGCCACAACCTGCTTGATGAACTCGGTGGCATGGAACGCCTGAACGAGCTGCAGAACGCGACGCCGTCGGTGTCGGGCGCTGAGCACTACGCCAAGATCGTGATGGACACGGCCCTGCTCCGGCGCCTCATCCATACCGCTGGTGAGATCACCGACCTCGCTTTCAGCGAGCCTGATGACGTCACGAAGGCTGTCGACTTGGCCGAGTCCAAGATGTTCGAAGTCGCCGAAGACAAGGTGGTCGACTCGACGCGTGAGATCGGCGACCTGCTCAACGCCACCATGGACGAGCTTGAAGCCAACTTCGAGCGCGGCGACACCATCACTGGCGCCGCGACCGGCTACGACGACCTCGACGAACTGCTGTCTGGCCTGCAACCGAGCACCCTCAATATTGTCGGTGCCCGTCCGGCGATGGGAAAGACCGCGTTCGGATTGGGCTTAGCCACCCACATTGCGAAGAACGAGTCGAAGCCGGCGCTGGTGTTCTCACTCGAGATGGGGCATTCAGAGCTCACCCAGAGAATCCTGTCGAGTGAAGCGAAGGTCGACTCGACCAAGCTGCGCACCGGGAAGTTGACCGAGAGTGACTGGTCGAAGATCGGCCTCGCCGTCGGCCGACTCGAAGTGCCGCTGTTCCTCGACGACAACCCGCAGGTCACCGTCATGGAGATCCGAGCCAAGGCGCGACGCATCAAGGCCCAACATGGTGGCCTGTCGCTGATTCTCATCGACTACTTGCAGCTCATGTCAGGTTCCGGCCGATCGGAGAACCGTCAGCTTGAGGTGTCCGAGATCAGCCGAAACCTCAAGGTGTTGGCCCGTGAGCTCGAAGTGCCGATCGTTGCGCTGTCTCAGCTCAGTCGTAACTTGGAAGCTCGTTCGGACAAACGACCGATGCTTGCTGACCTTCGTGAGTCCGGCTCGTTGGAGCAGGATGCCGACGTGGTGATGTTCCTGTACCGCGACGAGGTGTACAACCCCGAGTCGCCCGACAAAGGCTCCGCCGAGGTCATCGTCTCCAAGCATCGTGCTGGACCGATCGGCACGAAGCGCCTTGTCTTCCTTGGCCAATACACGCGCTTCGATAACGCCGCACGTTCGATGTAGTCGAACCTGCGGTTTGAGCCGCAGATGGTGACTGGACCGTGATCGGTCGCCATCTACGCTGTGGCTATGAGTGATTCGGCAGCCCTGACTGCCCGAGCAGGGGTTGCCGGCCATGACCTGGTCGGTTGGATGATGTGGGACCCAAGAGCCATTGCCGGGTACCAGGCGCTCGGCGTTCCCGATGGCATCGGCTGGATCGTGGCATGGCGGCTCGCATCGCTCGGCGATGTGAACCCAGGGGTCGCAGCGGCGGCTGCGTATTCGATCAACCCCAGCGTGATCAGAAACGTCATGAAGCTCTACCAAGACGCCACCGATGTCGACTCAATCCTGGGTGTCCGCGATGCTGCGGTCCAACCGGGTCTGGATGAAATTGCGCCCGGTCTCTCCGGTGGTCTCGCCGAGCTTGCAGCACCGCTGTGGCGCGGCGTGGATGCTGTGCACTTCGGCGCCCGGCCCATGTTTGCTGCGCATCGCGAGCTGCCGCGTCCCGAGGAGACGAACTCCGCGTTGTCGGCATGGCTTGCGGCGAACTGTCTGCGCGAGTTGCGCGGTGACAACCACTGGGCCCTGTGCGCGAGCGAGGATCTCGATGACGTCGAGGTCGGGCTTCTTCACTCGGTCATGGTCGACATCGAGGAGTACGGCAGCGAAGAGTGGATTGCTCGAAGCCGCGGCAATGACGACGAGGCGATTGCAGCTGCGTGGGCGCGACTCGAAGTCAAAGGTCTGGCATCGGGCGGTGCGGTCAGCGACGAAGGCCGGAGATTCCGACTCGACCTCGAAGCCCGCACCGACGCACTCACCGCCCCCGCTTGGGACGCGGTCGGCGCCGAAGCGACACGCGCCTTCTGCGAGCTGATCGAACCGCACCACGACGCGTTTGTGGCCCGAATCGATGCCACGGCTGGCCCGCGCTGGATGCCAGCGGTGCGGGTGAAGGCACGACAACCCGATGCCTGAGGGTGACACACTTCGGCGAGCAGCCGAGGTGTTGACGCCGGTGCTTGAAGGTCAGATCGTGACCGACCTGTGGTTCAAGAAGCTGCGCGGCTATCGACCACGAGTCGGCGACACGATCCACAGCGTCGAGGCGGTCGGTAAGTACCTCTTGATTGAGTTCGACCGCAAGCTTGTTCTGCATACTCACCTCGGCATGACTGGTTCGTGGCGGGTCGCCCCGCTCGACCGTGCCCGCCCGCGCGACCCGAAGCTTCGAATTCTCATCGAGACTGCAGCAGGCCGTGCCCTCTGCTTCGCAGCACCTGACATCTCGACCCACATCTCAGGGTCGGGCACCGCTCCAGCCGATCGGCTTGGCCCGGACCTGAGCAACGACGACGTCGACGTCGACGAGGTGCTCGCGCGAAGCCGTCGGCGAGCGAGTGAAGCCACCACCCTGGCCGAGCTCCTCCTCGACCAGCAGGTAGCGGCGGGTGTCGGCAACGTCTTCAAGAGTGAAGCGCTGTTCGTCGCTGGCCTGCATCCGTTCACCTTGGTGAACGAGGTGACCGATGAGCAGCTCGCGAAGCTTTGGTCGATCGCTCATCGTCAGCTGGTTGTCAATCGAGACAAGCCGTACCGATCAACCACCGGGCCTGGAAGCCCCGACCGGACCCATGTCTACGGCCGTCATCACTTCGCCTGCCTCCGATGCGACAACGCTGTCGCGTTTTCCGCAGCGGGGGAGCGCACCGCCCGCAGCACCTACTGGTGCCCGTCGTGCCAACCCGTCGCTCGCTGAGTCGCCGTGCAAGGCTGTACGCATGACGACCGGTGAGCTTTCCGAACGCTCGTTGGGCTGGCTGCGATACCTGCATCGCAAGGCGCATACGCCCGACGACTGGTCGCGCGGTGGCCAGCCACATGCGCACTGGGATGACCGCTCGGACCCACCGATGGCCAGCTGGCACCGCTTCGATCTCGTCGACTCGGCCTACGCCATGGGGCTCATGGCGCACCGCACACCGGCATGGACCGAGCCGTATGTCGCGATTCTCGATCAACTCATCGACCGCCACACTGGCTGGTGGTCGGCGGCGGACTGGCTGACGCAGTTCGGCCACGACCCCGATCAGGCCAACTACCCCGACCTGTATCGGCTGTTCATCCCGCCCGAGCTGTGGGGTGAGTACGACGTGCCGGGTTGGACCGCCAATGGCACCGAACCGTATGGCGTGCAGATGGACCCCGTTGCGGCGGACGGAATGCTGTTCTACAAAGGCTTCTTCCTCGTCCTGCTTGGCATCAGGTCGATGGTCGCCAACGGTCCGAGCGACGAGGATCGATGGAACGAGCCGTTCGAGATGATCCGCGATGGTGAGCACACCTTCACCTGGACGCACTCCGAGATCGCCGACCATTTGCGACGGCAGTGGCTGGCAGCCCCCATCGGGTGTCATTGAGAAAACACCAAGGTCTGGCCATTTTGACTGGCCGGAGCTGGCCTCGGTCTGAGGCTGCACGACAATCGACACGAGACAGATCACGCTGCAGCGGCGTTCGATCCGTGGTGGAACTATGCCCGCGAGCACTACCTCGATTTGGCGGCCGACGTCGAGCCGACGATGACGACGCTGTACTACGACCCGGTGCTCGACGTGCACCATCGTCTGCCCGTCAGCCTCGCGATGACCACGGCGTACTACGCGATGCCGCAGCACCCGAAGGATGCACGACGACTCTTCGACGCTGCGTGTGCGGCGATGGGCCTCGACCGCGAGATCGAGACGACACTCAACCCGAGCCGGAGCTATGGCTCGGCGCTGGTGATGGCCAAGGAGTGGGGTCTCGACGACATCGTTGAACGAGTGTCGGCGGCCGTCGACGCGTCGTTTGAGCCGACCTGGGACACCACACGGGGCGAGTTCACGTGGGGCATGGGTCTCGGCGAACCGCATCCCCGCGGTCAATTCAACGCTTTTCTTGCCGCCGCAGAGGCAGCGGGCCCGGGGCGGTGGACAGCGCTGTCAGCAGCACCGCTTGCACCATGCCCACAGATCGTCGACGTCGACTTCCCGAACGTGGCGTTGACGCGGGCGGAGTGGCACGGAGAGACCCTGTTGCTCACGATGGCTCCTCTTGAGCCCGACTCGAACGCGTGGACCGAGTTCCGTATCGTTGGCGTCGAGCCTCGCCGCTGGTCGGTCAATGGCATCGAAGGTGCCACGACCGATGTACAGAGCAACTCCGTTGTTGTCCGTCTTCCACGCGTTGCCGGCAATCTCGAATTCATGCCCAGCAGTGACTGATCTCCCGGAGTCGGTGATTCTTCACGCCTCTCGCGCGGGCGTTTCGCCGGCAGGCCTGAAGTGAATGAGGCAGACTGGGGTGGTGAACGACGAGGTGGACCGGACCGATGTACTGGGTCGCGCGGCCACCGCTGACCGGCTCGACGGATTGGCCGACGTCGCCGAACTCATGGATGATGTCGACGGTGCGGTGCGGCTCCGCTGCCAGGCGTCCGAGCTCCGTGTCGCAGCGATGCGGCTGCTCGATGAGTGATGAACCTGCCGGGTCGAACGATCAAGCTGGCGCAGTGAGTCCCACGCCAGACCTGGAGACGCTGCGCAGCATCGAGCAGCGCGTGCTCTGGCTTGCGACGCGGATCATCGACCACGCGAACTCGCGCAGCGCGACCGATGTGAAGGTTGGCGGTCACCAAGCGTCGAGTGCCTCGATGGCGTCGATCATGACGGCGCTGTGGTTCGCGCACTTGAACGGCAACGACAAGGTTGCCGTCAAGCCGCACGCCTCGCCGGTGTATCACGCCATCAAATACCTCACTGGCGAACTCGACCGGTCCTACCTCACGACCCTGCGTCAGCGCGGCGGTCTGCAGGCCTACCCGTCGCGCACCAAAGACCCTGACGTCTCTGATTTCTCGACCGGCTCAGTCGGTCTTGGCGCGGTCGCACCGCTTTTCTCGGCGCTCACCCGTCGTTATGTCGAGTCTCATTTCGGAGAGCAGTCGCCTGCACGCTTCATTGCGCTCGTCGGCGACGCCGAGCTCGATGAGGGCAACGTTTGGGAAGCCATCGCCGACCCTGCCACGCAGGAGCTCGGCAATTTCACGATGGTCATCGACCTGAACCGTCAGAGCCTGGATCGAGTGATCCCCGACATCGCAGCCGTGCGACTGAAACGGTTCTTCGCCGACGCCGGCTGGCACGTCGCTGAAGCGAAGTACGGCAGCCGACTCAGCGCTGCGTTTGCCGAGCCGGGTGGCGATGCGCTCGAGGCACACATCGACTCGATGCCGAACGAGGCGTATCAGGAGCTGTTCGCGCTGGAGGGTGCTGACGTCCGCCACAAGTTCCTCGTTGACGCAGGCGAGACGGTGCGCAATTTCGTGGGCGGCCTCGATGACGCTGAGCTCAAGCATCTGGTCACTGACTTGGGCGGTCACGATCTGGGGTTACTTGTCGACACCTTCCGCGAATGTGATGCCACACCGGAGCAACCCTCGGTGGTGTTTGCCTACACGATCAAGGGTCACGGCCTCCCGATGGCGGGTGACCCGATGAACCATGCCGCGCTGCTGTCGCCCGATCAGGTTGATGCGTTTCGCCGCGAACTCGGGCTTGATGCCGGCACGGAGTGGGATCGTTTTGATGCCAACTCGCCAGAAGGTCGACTCTGTCGCGCGGTCGGTGGCGATATCAACAACGCGCCACCCACGCCGCGCCCGGTCCTCCCGGTGCCGACCGCTGCTCGCTCGACGGTCACCAACGGCGCCACGTCAACCCAAGAGGCGTTCGGTCGTGTCCTGGCCTCGCTCGCGGACGTGGAGGGTGTTGGTGATCGCCTGATCACGACCGCGCCCGACGTGTCGATCTCGACCAACCTCGGCGGCTTCATCAACAAGCGCGGCGTCTATTCCCACGCAGAACGTGACGATCATGGCGGCGCCGACCGACTGCTGAAGTGGGCGCCCGGACCGACCGGTCAACACATCGAACTCGGCATCAGCGAGATGAATCTGTTCATGTTGCTCGGCCAGCTCGGACTGAGCCACGATCACCACGGTCAGCATTTGCTTCCGGTTGGGACGGTGTACGACCCGTTTGTACTGCGTGGGCTCGATGCGTTGATCTATGGCATCTACAACGATGCGAAGTTTGTCGTTGCGGGTACGCCCGCAGGCGTCACGCTCGCACCCGAAGGCGGCGCGCATCAGTCGACGATCACAGCGTCGGTGGGTGCGGAGCTGCCGAACATCACCTACTTCGAGCCGGCTTACGCGAGTGAGGTCGACTGGCTGCTCTGTGACGCTCTCGATCAGCTCAGCCGCCCCGACGGGACGAGCGGCTATCTCCGGCTGTCGACGCGGCCGATCGATCAGGCACCGTTCGCGAATGTGTTGGCGATGATGGGGGAAGAGCGGCTGCGGTCCCAGGTGCTGGCCGGCGGCTATCGCCTCGTCGACGGTCCGGAAGACGGCCGACCCGGCGTCACGATTGCCACGACGGGTGCCATGGCACCCGAGGCGCTTGCCGCGGCGGCCGAACTCGACAGCGAAGGAGTGCAGGCAACCGTCGTCCACCTCACCAGTCCGGACCGGGTCTACCGCAGTTGGCGCGCCGGCTTTGCCCAGTCCGCGGCGACAGCGCGCGTCGTCCGCGCACCCAGCCAGCTCCACCGACTCGTACCAGCCACAGAGCGACGCCGACCGGTCGTCAGCGTGCACGACGCGGCCAGCCACAGCTTGGCGTGGATCGGCTCGGCGCTCGGCACTCGCCAGTACACCCTCGGTGTTGATCGTTTCGGCGAGTCAGGCACCATTGCTGACCTGCACGAACTGACCGGCATCGATGCCGGAAGCATCGTCAACGCCGCGCTGATCGCCGTCAGCGAAGTCGATCCCTACGACGACTGAGTCACCGTGGTGCTTGTGAGGTGCCGCGCGGACTGGACGTCATCGCCTGCTGAGTGTCAGATGATCCTGAGTATCGACCCGCGGCGGAAGTCCGGTGCTGGGGACCCGTAGGCCGCGGCGACGGACCGGGGCACAGAGATGTCGGCGAGGTAGAGCGCACCGACGACGTCGGCGTCACGCATGCCGACCTTCGGCAGTGCCAACGTCAGGGTCGCACCGGCTCGGACCACCGCGCCCGGTGTCGCGCCGGTGGTGACGTCGAGTCCACTCGGCGCGTCGAGTGACACCACCATTGCCGGGTGGTCGTTGATGGCGTCGATCAATGCTGCACTGCGACCGCTCGGTGCACCGCGCAGCGAGTACCCGATGAGGGAGTCGATGATCACGTCGGCCTCGCCGAGTTTGGGTTCGGTCGGTATTCCCATGCGGCGCAGGATGTCGAACTGGTGGGCAGGCACCGGCGACAACTCGTCGCCGGGACGGGTGGTCGTGACGGTCACGTCGACGCCGGCGTTGGCGAGGTGTCGAGCGGCAACGAGTCCGCCGCCACCATTGCCACCAGAGCCTGCGGCGACCGCGACTCGCATGGGCGCAGCCAGATCAAGCACGAGCCGAGCGAGGTTGCGACCGGCGTTCTCCATCATCTGCAGCAATTCGATCCGGAGATCTTCAATCATCGTCCGATCGACCTCGATCATGTCGGTCTCGGTGATCCAGGCGACGTCTCCGGGATCGATGATCGGGTGCATGGTCACAGCCACATGTAGGTCGTTGTGGAACTCGCTGCGCGTTTGCCGTTCGGCAGGAAGAGATCGATCTGACCGAAGACCAGTGAGCGACCAGGTTTGGTGACATACGCATCGAAGGTCACGGTGCCGATGTCTTCGGGTACGCCGCGTTCGAAGTTGGTGTTGAGGGACACTGTCGTGAAGCTGCGGTCTGGCTGATCGAGCGACATCATCACGAACACCATGCCGGTGTCCATGCAGCCGAGAATTGCCTGGCCACACATCACGCCGCCGCCATGCGTGATGTGATCGACAACGTCGACTTCGAACCGCACGCGTCCAGTCGTCGCGTGGACGATCCGCAGGTTGAGGTCGTGGATGATCCCGGCGCCCCCTTCGGCAAAGTTCGCCGAGATGCGTTCGATCATGGCGGGGTCGGATTCGGCGACGTCAGTGGTGTTCACGCGTCGGACATTAACGATGGGACGCTGCTTGGCTACGGTCTCGGCGTGCAGCTCAACACCATCCGCCGCGGATCCGGCGACCCGATTGTCTTCATTCACGGCATGGGGACCGCCGCGTCGACGTGGGACGCGTGCGCGGAAGCGCTTGCTGACCGGTACCTGACAATCGCTGTCGACTTGCCTGGTCATGGGGATTCACCGTGTCCCGAGGACCGAGCCGCGTTCACCCGCGACGCGGCGCTCGCCGACCTCGACCTCGTGCTGGCCGAACTTGGTGGTCCGGCGGTCCTGGTTGGTCACTCACTCGGCGGTTACTTGGCGCTGGCACACGCGGCGACTCGGCCCAATGTGGCGCGCGGCATTGTCGTGCTCAACACCGGTCCGGGCTTCCGCGACCCTGAGAAGCGGGAAGGCTGGAACGATCGTTCTCGCCGCAACGCCCATCGGTTTGGCGTGCCTGAACGCGTCGTTGATTTGAACTTGCAGCAGGACTCGGTGGTGATGGATCGACTCGCTGAGACGACCACGCCGACGCTCGTTCTTGCGGGCGGTGCCGATCGACCGGAGTACACCGGCTCGGGCCAGTACCTCGAACGCAAGATGCCTGACGCCAGGCTCGTCGTCCTCGATGGCGGCGGCCATTCGATGCACGAAGACACCCACGCCATCGAAGTCGCCACTCTCGTCGCCGACTTCACCGCCGCCCTCCCTGACCAACGACGACGACCTTGGCGGATCGATTCTTGAGGAGTTCCAGAAGTGAAGACATTGCACCCAATCATCGGAGAGTTCGGCGGCCGACTTTAGTGGTCCACCCTCCAACCGCGCGGGACACCGCAACGCTCGCAAGCAATCCTCAGATGCCGAGTACCTCGGGGAGCCATGCTTGGAGTCGCTCAGCGATCACGTCGTCGCTTTTCGCGAGGAGGTGACCGTCGCCGGGCAGCATTTCGACGTCGCCGTGTCCGGCGATCGCCTGGACCATCAAGCTTGCCTCCGACGGCAGGATCTCGTCGCGGTCTCCATGGAACAACAGTAGCGGTCGCCCGCCAAGTGCTCCGGCGACCTCGCACCCGGCGGACTGTGTGGCGAAGGTGACCACGCCAGCAACTGACGCCGTCATCACCACCGCCGCGCGGATCGCCACCGCGCCGCCGAAGCTGTGGCCCATCACCACGACCCGCTCGGCGCCCGCATCGCGTGCCCACTCCACACCGCAGGCCAAGTCGTGGGCACACAGGTCCAAGTTGTTCGGCTCCCGGTAGCTGACGCGCAGCACGCGGACACCCCGATCTGACCACTCATCGCCCAGACGTTGGTACAGGCCATGCCCAGGCCCCAGCAGCCCGCCCATCGCTCCACCGCACATGACCAACGCCGCTGGCTTCGATTCAACCGCTGCAACGGGTTCGTGCCACAGCACGCTCAGCAACCCGCGCGACGTGTACACCTCGCGGTGGCGCAGCGACTCGGTAATCGACGTTTCGGCCGTGGCCAACGCGTGCAGCGCCTCGAGCGCCGTCGGGTTCTCAGGATCGCCTGCAGCGGGAGCGTCGGACACGCCGCTCATTGTCCCACGACAGGTTGATCGGAACCAACCATCAACGTGTCCTCCGTCACGTCGACAGCGAGAGTGAACCACTACGTTCGAAGTCTCATGACCCTGTCCGCCGACGCTCCGAGCTTCGATCTCAATAATCCAGTTGATCGCGACCACGCCCGGCGCATCGGCATGGCGTGGATCGAACTGCGTCGCGGGGCGGGTTCGGCCCGGCTCCGTGACTATTTCTTCGGTCGCGAAGAACCCCTCGAGCAAGGCCAGATGGACGCACTCGACTTGCTGATGCGACGCGACCGCACCATGTCGGGTCTCGCCGAACGACTCCGGATCGAACCGTCCACGGCCACTCGTGCCGTGCAGCGCATTGTCAACGACGGGCTCGCCGAGCGCTACCCGTCTGCTGACGACGGTCGGATTGTGATGGTCAAGGTCACCCGCAATGGCCGACGGCGGCACACCGCTGTTGCCAAACGCCGCGAGATTGCCATGGAGCGGATCATTGGTTCATTCGAGGCAGACGAGCGGGCAATACTCGCCGATCTGCTCGAACGACTCACAACCGCCATCGACGACGTCGTCACCGAACTCGACGCCGAGACCCACGCGGACACCGACCGACGGCCCTGAGATGCCGCGCCGCACCTGATCGCGTTCCAGGCCATCCGGTAAGGTCCGCCCCGATGGCTGACCAGGCGGTGTTTGCAGACCAAGCAATGGAGTTCGCTCCGCAGCTGTATTCCGCTGCCATGCGCATGACGCGCAACAAGGCCGATGCCGAGGACTTGGTCCAAGAGGCCTACCTCAAAGGGTTTCGCAGCTTCCACACCTTTACCGAGGGCACCAACCTGCGGGCCTGGCTCTTCCGCATCCTGACCAACACCTACATCAACAAGTATCGGGCCAAGCAGCGTCGCCCCGACGAGTCCGACCTCGGTGACATCGAAGACCTCTACCTCTACAAACGGCTCGGCACGTTTGAAGACGCATCGATTGGCCGATCGGCCGAAGAATCGTTGATGGAAATGCTCCCCGACGACGAGGTCAAACAAGCCCTCGAAGGACTCCCCGACAACTTCCGGCTGCCCGTGATCCTCGCCGACGTCGAAGGATTCGCGTACAAAGAAATCGCCGAAATGCTGGACATTCCCATCGGCACCGTCATGTCGCGGCTACATCGGGGAAGAAAGGCGATGCAGAAGGCGTTGCACACGTATGCCCTCGAACGCGGACTGGCCGAACCCGAACTCGACCCAGTTGGAATAGATGCAGCAGGGCAGGAGAACCACTGATGGACGCATGTGACACACCCGACTGCAACGAGACGCTCAAAGAACTCGACCTGTTCCTCGACGCCGAGCTGTCCGACGGGGCACGCGAGGCAATCCACCATCACCTCGACAGCTGCCCCGACTGCCTCAGTGCCTTCGACTTCCACGCCGAGTTGAAGCAGGTCATCCACAAGAAGTGCCAAGAGAACGAGATGCCTGCCGACCTGCTGTCGCGCATCGAGAAGTGCTTCGACACCGACTTCGACAGCGACGGCATCATCGGCTGAACTCGCGCTGACGAGTTCACGCTCGACAGCGCGCTGAGCTGATTGAACCGCCACCATTTCGACGTGGAGTCAATTGACGCAGTCGTCCTGCTCGTGGCCCTGGCCTCGACGTGGGCGATGACCGGGCTGATCTGGGTGATCCAGCTCGTGCACTACCCGATCTTCGACAGCATCGACCCCGGCGAAGCCGGTCAGGGCTGGATGCAGTTCGCGAACCGACACACCAGTTCGATCAGCCTCGTCGTCGGGCCGCTGATGCTCGCCGAAGGAATCACCGGGCTCTGGCTGGTCGTCGCCCCACCGGCCGACACCAGCCGACTCCTCCCCCTCATTTCACTGGGTCTGATGGCAGTCGCGTACGGCGTGACCGCATTCGTGTCCGCACCGCTCCACGGCCAGATGTCGCAGCGCTTCGACGCCCGACTGCACCATCGACTGGTGACCACCAACTGGATTCGCACCGCGGCCTGGACATCACGGGCGTGCGTGCTGGCCACACTGGCCTACGTTGCCATCACCTGAGCCGAGCATCTCACTCAAGTACCTGGGTCCGGTGGCGACGCCGCGCACACGACGCGGCACACAACGATGCATCGACCGGCCATTCGGGTCGATAACCTTCAGGCCATGTTGCTCGCAGCCGAGGTCTGGCATTGGTGGATTGGCGTCGCTCTCACGGGCGTCGGCATATTGATCGGCGTCGGCCTGATCGGTCTGTACCTCTCAACGGTGACGGCCAAGAAGTACCCCGGCCGCAAGCGCAGCCGCCAAAGCGACCTCTGAGTCCGCCCAGATCGTGACGATCGAGCCGGCCTCACCTGAGCCGGCAGCGATCGACGCCCACATCGCTGCCCTCCTCGCACGGTGCACCTTTGCCGCCCCCGGCACGATTGCGGTGTGTGCATTGTCAGGCGGCCCCGACTCGGCCGCACTGGTTGCCCTGGCTGTCGCTGCTGACCTCGATGTGCGCACGGTGCACGTCGATCACGGCCTTCGACCCGACTCGGCCGACGACGCATCGATCGCCCAAGGCATTGCGGACCGGTTCGACGTGCCATTCCGATGCGAACGCGTCGAACTTGCCGACGGCGCCAACCTCGAGTCGCGTGCCCGAGCTGCACGACGCGCTGCGGTCGGCGTCGGCGCCCTCACCGGCCACACAGCCGACGATCAGGCCGAAACCCTGCTGCTGCGCCTCCTGCGCGGCGCCGGTGGTGCTGGACTCGCTGCGATGAGCCCGGGGCCGACCAAACCCATCCTGGCGCTGCGCCGCACCGAGACCCACGAGCTCTGCACGTTGCTCGACCTGACGGTTGCTGACGATCCGACCAATACCGACGGGCGATTTCGCCGCAACCGGATGCGCCACGATGTCATCCCACTGCTCAATGACGTCGCCGATCGAGACGTCACCGCATTACTAACCAGGTCGAGCACGCTGCTGCGAGAAGACGAAGTGTTGCTGGACCAACTCGCCGCCGAGCTTGATCCCACCGACGCACGGGGCTTGGCCGCAGCGCCGCTCCCTCTCGCCCGACGATCGGTGCGCCAGTGGATTCTCAGCACCACTGTCAACGACGACGACCCGCTCAACCGTCATCCGCCCGACGCGGCGACTGTCGAACGGGTCCTTGCCGTTGCTCGCGGCGACGCCACCGGGTGCGACGTTGGGGCGGGATGGCGTGTCGAACGAACACAACAACGGCTGCGACTTTTCTCCCCCACGCCAACGAGCGGGTAGCCTTGCTCCTCGGTATGACGACGGTCGCAGGAACTCTCCCACTTCTCGAAGGTGCGCGCTGATGCCTCCTCGTCTGCGCGGCAAGTGGGCCCTCGGCATCACTCCCCGCAACTTCACCTGGATCCTCAAAGACAAGCTCGCAATCTGCGAGCGTCCCGGCGGAGTCGGCGACAGCCATCGTCGCGTCCGACGCCAAGAAGAGATCATTTGGCTGCGCGAGAACGGCTTCGGCTGCGTCATTTCGATCATCTCGGCACCGAGCAACCTGCACAACTACGACGAGTTGCAGCTGCCCTACCGACACCGCGCCTTCAATCAGGACAACCTCGACGCCTACCTCACGCGTCTGTACACCGAGATTCACGAACTCCTCAACCGCAACGTCAAGGTGCTGGTGCACGCCGAGGAAGTCAGCGATCGCATCGTTGGCGTCATGGGCGGCTACATCCGCTGGTCGGGCCTCGTCGAAGAGCCCACTCACGCCATTCAGGTCACCGAGCGTCTCTCAGGTCGGCAACTCGACCCGTTCGCGCGTGAAGTGATCATGAACGCGCACACTCTGCGCTGAGCACTTCTCGGGCTGCAGCCCGAAGGTGTTATTCGGCGACCGTCGTGACGAGGGCGTCCAGATCGGTGATCACGACAATGCCCGCAGGGATTTCAATAGTCTGTCCGGCCTGAATCGCGTCAGGGTCGTCGATGTTGTTCAACACGATGATCGACTGCACGGTGACGCCCGTTGCGCCGGCAATGATTGCCAACGTGTCGCCCCGCTTGATCGTGTAAAACTGACGCACTCCTTCCGGCAAGGTCGTGCCGGGGATGGTGGTCGTCGACGTTGTCGTGCGAATCGGCGGCAGCGGCTCAGTTGATGCCTTGTCCGTCGTTCCGCAGGCACCCGCAACGAGTGCCAGCACCACGGGGAGACTGGCCAAAGCAGCACCAGCGAGGCGGGGACGTGGACGTGTACGCCGATCGGTTCCCGTCATGTCGGACATGATAGGCGCCCTGACGACCAGCTTCCCGGCAGGCCCCACCAGTGCCCGTCACACCGATCCCAGCCGCCCGCGGCATCGTCACTCGCCCGGAATACTCTGCAGCACACCTCAGGACGTACCCTCGGCGACGTGAGCACCATTGCCGACAGGACCGTTGACTTTCCTGGCGCAGAAGCCCCTGCACGCCAGTACGACATCGACGCGAACGGCGTACGGATCGCCGTTCACGAGTGGGGCGACGCTGCAGCACCGCCGCTGCTTGCCGTGCACGGTGGATTCGACTTCGCCCGCACCTACGACCTGTTCGCACCACGCCTGGCCGCCGGCGGCTGGCGCGTCGTGGCCTGGGACCAACGCGGACACGGCGACTCCGAACACGCCGAGCTGTACTCGTGGGATGCCGACATGCGCGACGCCCTCGCGGTGTTCGACCACGTCAAGCCGGGCGAGCCGCTCCCCGTCGTCGGTCACTCCAAGGGTGGGGCATTGATGACCCAACTCGCCGATGCCCAACCGTTCCGGTTCACCCACCTCGTGAACATGGATGGCATCCCGTACAAGCGGAACATCCCAGACATCGCCGAACACGAACGCACGAAAATGATGGCGAGCGACATCGAAAGCTGGCTGGATCACCGCCGTCGCACCGCCGACCTGCAACGCAAGCCGGGCACGATCGACGAACTCGCCGCCCGACGCGGCCGCATGAACCCGCGACTCGAGATCGACTGGCTCCGCCGCCTGGTCACCACCGGCGGCTTCGAATCCGACGACGGCTGGCGCTGGAAGATCGATTCATCGATGCGTTTCGGTGGGTTTGGACCGTGGCGGCCAGAGTGGACACTGATGCGATTGCCCGGTCTGCCGATTCCGTTCTTCGGCATTCTCGGCTCCGAAATGGAAGAGATGGGCTGGGGAACACCACCCAAAAAGGTGCTGCCCTACATGCCGATGCAGGGTCGTTGCGAAGTGCTCGACGGCGTCGGCCACTTCGTCCACATCGAACAGCCACAGCGCGTTGCTGACCTCGTGCTCGACTTCCTCGGAGACGCACAGTGACCGCCTC
>NZ_CAXCAM010000035.1:0-27465 GCF_963980585.1 uncultured Ilumatobacter sp. | reverse complement strand
TGCTGTTGACTCGACCGTTCAGGAGTTGGCGGCCCCACCCGAGGTGACCGCATCTTCGAGGTACCCCCGGAGAGTCTGCGTCAGCCGGTCGTAGGCGGCCCGAAGCTGCTCGCCTGGCCAGTCATCGGGAAGCAGCTCATCCGGCAGCATCGGGTCGGTGCGCAGATGCCGCGCTGCTGCGATCAAAAGCAGAAAGCGATCACGCATCTGAGCTGACGTCGGCTGCGAGATCACTTCCGCTGGCTGAGCCTCGATCACCTCATTGAGACGTTGCGCTTTGTCCGCCCATTCGATGAGCCCAAATGTCTGCTCGACATCGGCCGGCATGGCGTCGGCGATCGCGCTCTGGAAGGTCAGGCATTGTCGAGCGATGACTGCACGCGCTCCGGGGTGGCGCTCGCGGTCAAGGTTGGTCGGCCGCGCCCAACACCCATCGCGCAGCGCGCCAAGACGGAGGCGAGTGGCAGCCGCCCGGAGCTCGTGCCGTTGCACGGCGGAGCGCGACCCGGCTCGGACAACAGCCATCTCCCACGTCCCATCCCAGTTGATGTCAGGTGGCCGAGGCCGAACCGCACCGTCGATGTCGTGTCGACGGTCGGCGAGCTTTCCGCTGAGTTCGTACACACCATCAGAAGTGCTGAGTTCACCGTGAGCGACCATGCGCGACAGGCTCGTCCGCACCGCACCGTCGGCGATGCCAAGCAACCGTCCGGCCTGTACCAGATGACTCACAGGGAGACGCCCATTCGGGGCACCGAGCAAGGCCGTGGCGAGCACGGATCGGGCGGTCAGCGGACGCGATGGTTCGAACCCTACGGCTTGTGTTCGTGCTGCGGCCACGCCCTCATGATGGCCGACAACGTCGCGCAGCAACGCGATACTGCGGCTCGCGTCTGTTACACAAACATTGACATCCGTAGGGGGTTTCGTGATACTCGACTCATGGGAATCTCACGATGACGACGTCTTTCGCAACCGATGCCGACGTCGTCGAGCGCGTGCTCATCCACGTCCGCGACTCAACGACAGACCTTGGTGAGCCGTGGTTCGAACCTGTCAGCAACTACAGCGATGCGGCGCGATTCCAAGCCGAACTCACGGCGCTGCGGCGGATGCCGACGGTGTTCGCCCCAGCAGCCTCGGTGGTTGAACCGGGCAACTATCTCGCTCGAGAGACACTCGGGGTCCCGCTGTTCGTCAGCCGGGGACGGGACGGCCGTGCTCGCGTTTTTCGCAACTCCTGTCGCCACCGAGGCGCAGCGATGGTTGACGGCCAAGGCTGCGCGCAGGCGCTCGTCTGCAACTACCACGGCTGGTCATACCGCCTCGACGGTTCGATCGCACACATCCCCCACGCTGACGGATTCCCCGACAACATCGCTGACGAAAGGGCGTTGGTCGAACTCGCCAGTTGCGAGGCCAACGGCCTCATCATCGTCGCCGGACCCGACGGGGACGCGTCAGCGACATCAACCGGCCTCGATGCACCGCAATTGCTGCTCGCCGACACACTCGCCGGGCATCGTCTCGTCACAACGACCCAGGAAGAACTGCCGATCAACTGGAAGGTGCTGATTGAGCAGACCCTTGAGGGTTACCACATCCGTTCGGCGCACCGCTCGACGTTCTACCCCGTGCAGTACGACAACCTGAACGTCATCGAGTTCTCCGGCATGCACAGCCGAGTCACCTACCCCTATCGGAACATCGAGCGCCAAGCGACAGTCAGCCCCGCCGAGCGGAGGCTCCGCGGGTACTCCACCACCGTCACGCACTTGTTCCCCAACACCATCGTGTCCACCTTTCCCGAGCTGACACTCGTCTCGCTGATCGATCCGCTGGCGATCGACAAGAGCCTCATTACAACGTTCATGTTGACCACTGCAGCCCCAAACCCGGACGGTGAGGAGTTTGCGCCCGATGGCCTCTCGCTTGCGGCCGAAGGAGCCGTCGAGGACACCAAGATGTCGCTTGCCGTGCAGAGCGGGTTCCGCTCTGGCGCTAACGACACCATCGTGTTCGGTCGGAACGAGAGCGCAATCGGCCACTTCCACCGCAACCTCGACGACGCGCTGGGCGCCGATGACGTGGACGCATCAACGGCGACACCGGTTCAGCTCACACCCTGACCGCTGAACGAGGGAGCAGCGGTACCCGCTTCGATCAAGATGTGGTCTGGGCTCACCCCTCATCTCCGGGGCGATCCGTCAGTTCAGAGCGTGTCCATCCATGCCACGGCCTCGTCCCAGATGTCGTCGATTGTCGCTGAGTCGAGTGGGTTCTCGTCGAGCAAACCGACCGCCGTACGGAGCTGGCGGTACATGATCGTCATATGGAAGCTCTTGGTCGGCTTCGGCGCTCGGCGAATCGCGGTCAGCCAGCGCCGAGCGATGTCGAACTGGCCGAGTCTCCACGCCAGCGCCGCGGGAGGAATCAGCAGATCCGGGAGGCCATCGTTACCGCTTTGTCGCCTGGCCATGATCTTCGCCTCGGCGACGAGCGAGCGGGTCTCGGTGACGTCTCCGCGGGCAGCAAGCGCAACGAGGTAGATCTCGTTGCGACCGTCCCCACCTCCATTGGGCGCCTTGGCGAACTCGCGGACCAAATACTGCCCTGCGGCACGAGCGGCATCGGGTTCGGTCATGAAGCGGACGGCCATCGTGCCGTAGGCGTAGAGGGTGCCGCCGTAGTCCATCGGCCGACCATCCACACGGACTTTGAGGTCTGCGAGCGTCTGCAACGAATCGTCGATGCGGCCCGCGACGGCGTAGTGAGTGACCAAGTACCCGCTGGCAACATCGGCGAGAACGGGCGCGTCGGCGGCATCGGCGAGGGCTCGTGCCTCGTCGAGCAGCACGAGAGCGGCCTCGCCGTCCTGGAACACGATCATCCACGAGTTAACGATGAGAGCGGCCGCCAGCTCCTCGGGAGTGCCGTGCTCTCGTAGCAGCGGGACGGCGGTGCTGGACCCACGCTCGATCCAGTCGGGCCTCCGCGCCGGTAGCCCGGCGCTGGCAATCACGAGGTTCAGGAGACCACGTTCATGGTCAGACAAATCCAGCCGCTCGAGATGCTGTTCGATGCGGTCGATGGCGGCCGATGCACGAGTGCCCGTGTCATAGGTGTAGGCGAAGGTAAGCGCAGACAGCAACCGGGTGAGCTCGCTGGCTCGGCCGGCGGTGGTGAGGCGGTCCTCCACCGCTCGGTGATCGTCGTAGTGGCTGCTCGCCCAGCGCATGACTTCGAGACTGGTGAACCAGGCCTGCGGTCCGTACGCGTCCAGGCAGGCCAGCACCCAGCGGGTATGTCGTTCGAGGTACTCGTCGGCGTCACCGTTCGCTGCCCACGCCTGACGGGCGAAAAGCTTGACCGTTTCCAGCAAGCGATGCCGTCCGTCAATGCTCCATGCCACCAGTCCAAGATCCACGAGGCCGGCAATCGTGCGAGCAGGCGCCATCGAGCTGAGCTCGCCGGCCACCCCCTCGGCGTCATCCGCCGAGAAGTCGGCCGGAAAAGCGGCCAACTGCAGCAGCATCTGTTCTTCGGTCGCATCGAGCATCGCCAGGTGTCTTCGAGCACCGCCTGCAGGCTGGACTGGCGGCCGCGCTGGCGGCGGCCGCGGGCGAGCAGTTCGAAGCGTTGATCGAGTCGATCCGCGAGCTCTCCGACGCCGAGCTGACGCAATTGCGCGGCAGCGAGCTCAACTGCGAGCGGCAGACCGTCGAGGTGGGCACAGATCTGCGTCACGCTCGCAATCTCTTCGGGTGGCACCTCGGCGCCGACCCGCTCGGCTGCTGTGAGGAACAGTTGGACTGCCGGCGATGCAAGGCCATCGGTGACGTCCAGGGGTGGCACTTGGACCTGCCGCTCATCGGGTAACTGCAAGGGCTCCCGGCTCGTCGCCAGCAATCGCAGCCTCGACGTTCGTTCGAGCAAGGCGTCGACAACGTCGGCGACGTCGTCGGTGATGTGTTCACAGTTGTCGAGCACAACCAGCAGCTCCCGATCGGCCACTAAATTGGCCAGCGCAGCAACGAGATCTGCCCCGGCGAGCTGCAGGCCCATCGCCGTCGCGATCGCCTCTGCGGCCTGGTCGGCGCCTGAGGTCGGCACCAGATCGACGAACCACGCGCCGTCAGCGAAGTCGTGCGCGACATCGGCTGCAACCGCCGAGGCCAAACGGGTCTTACCCGTTCCCCCCATCCCGAGCAGTGTCACCAGACGATGCTGCGCGAGCATTTCGGCAATCTCTGCAACCTCAACATCGCGACCGAGTAGCACCGTGCGTTCCACCGGCAGGTTGTTACTCACCCGGTTCAGTGTTCGGAGCGGCGGGAACTCGCCCACTCCCAGCTGCCACAGCTGCCGGGCGGCTGTGAGGTCCTTCAGTCGATTTTCTCCCAGATCGGACGACTCGGAGGGGTCGAAGATCGACACCACCGCTGCCGAGGCCAGTATCTGCCCGCCGTGACCCGCCGACATGATCCGAGCCGCCGTGTTCACAGCAGGACCGAAGTAATCGCCCTCGCGTTCGTGGGCTTCGCCGACGTGGAGACCCATCCGGACCCGAAGAGTGACCCCGGCCGGCCAGCTCTCGGACGCGAGCGCCGCCTGCGCGGCAAGTGCCCCGCCGACCGCGTCGCCGGCCGAGTGGAACCCTGCAGCGAACGAATCTCCGGCCGTCGAGAACACATACCCATTGAACGAGGCGATCGCCGATCGGAGGAGCTCGTCGTGACGCTCAAGCGCGAGGCGCATCTCATCGGGGTGCTCTTCCCAGAGGCGTGTCGACCCCTCGACATCGGTGAACAAGAACGTCACCGTCCCGGAGGGGTACTCAGCCATCCGCCTAGCTTCGCATGTCTCCTCGGCGACCTGCTCAATGCCATCTCGGCTCAATGGCTGCGGGCGGTCACGGCGACGGCCCTCAGACGATGACCACTTGCTCGCTGTCAGCGAATTGTCGAAGCCTTGTGCCGTGGGGCGAGCGAACCGTGGATGCGCCCAGCGACGGAGGCCGAGCGCGCTCGATGCGGAACGAACTCGTCGGCTCGCATGGGTCGTCGTCAGTCTGGGCGGGCCAAATCGATCGTCGCCGTCTCGTTGAAGGTCGTGAGGATGGGGTTGCCGTTGCGGAACGCAATGCGGCAGACCGAGGCATGATCGAGGTGACAGGTCCACGAAATGCCAATGTCGACACCGAGGGCCCACGCCACGGCGGACTTCATCGGCGACACGTGACTCACCACGACCACGTTGGACTCCGATGCCCGCTCAGCCAGGTCGACACAGGCGCTGCGCACACGTGCATCGAGCGCCGCCAGCGACTCCCCGCCGTCGGGCACGTAGGCGAAGTCCTTGCGCCAATTGGTCCACACTTCTGACGGGACGTCAGCGTGCTTGACGCCTTCGAAGACGCCGTACGACAACTCAAGGAATCGTTCGTCAGTTTTGACCGGCATGCCGAACTGCGCCGCAGTTTGTTGCGCACGCTTGAGCGGACTCGACACCACCTCATCCACAGGTCCCATCGCCTTCACCATGTCCGACACCGCAATTGCCTGCCGCTGACCGACCTCGTCGAGGTCTTGATCAAGACGACCCTGGAGCTGGCCGGCTTTGTTGGCAGCGGTCCGGCCGTGGCGAACGAGAATCAGCACGACTTGAGTGTGTCACAGGTTCATCGCTGCGGCGCAGCGATGAGGACCCCGGTGTGACGGAACGTGGCCCGACGTGTCGCACTACCAAGGCCATTGATTCGCCACAGCCACGCGCAGAGCCCAATCCCGACTGCTTCGAGGGCGACGCTGATCAGTCCACGGTCGGTGATCGGGAACGGATCATCCTCGAACCCGACACCGGTGAACGGCCACCAGAACACGTCGGTGTTGTTCCAGGCACCGTCGAACACGAGGTGGAGGAACATGCCAATCGGGAGACCCAACAACATCTTTCGGATCGGTTTTCGACCAGACGTAGCCAACATCAGCACGGCCAGCAAGCCGATGCTCACCGTGATGCTGTGCAACGCTCGCGCTCCTCCGAACACGCCATCGAGCAACGGGACCACCGACCCGACAATCAGGAGCCGGTAGTCAAAACGTGGATCGCGGAACACAAACCCGACCGCCAAGATCGCGGTACCGATAAACCAGAAGAACACGGATCGTTCAGACGATGAGGAGCCGGCCGCATTGCGGGCAGTCGGTGTAGCCGGCTGCGACCGACTCGTCCTTGGCGGTGTCAACCTCGGCGGCGGAGAGATCGAGATGGCACCCCTCGCACCGGTGGCCCTTCAGCTCTGCGACGGCGACGCCCGCTGACGAGCGCACCGACTCGTAACGGCGCACAATGCTCTCGTCGAGATCGCCGGCAGCGACGACACGTTCTTCGCCGAGCTGTTCGAGTTCGACATCGATGTCGGCACACCTTCGCTTCAGCGCTTCGTCGGCTTGGCCCAGGGCTTCTCGCAATGCCCCTTCGGACGCGAGGTGGGCGACCCGCTCGTCGTCCAGTGCTGACTGCTCCTCGAGCGCCGCCAGCTCGGTGTCATCAAGTTCGTCGCGCTGCACGTTGATGGTCTCGATCTCGTGCATCAACGCTTCGGCTTCGCGTGGCGCAATGACAGTCTTCATCTGCGCCTCAAGACGATCGCGGCTTGAGCTCAGTTCGGCGTTGCGTGCCTCGGCTTGCTCGATCGCTGACGTGAGTTTGTCGAGTCGAGTCGCGACCTGGGCGCTTCGCTGTTCCCAAGCCGTCATCTGCTTCTCCTGAGCGGCCAGTTGTTCTCGTTCCGACAACCGCTCGCGTTTGACACGCAGTTGATCCGCTTGGGTGTCGATGTGCTGCAATGCCAGCAGCCGAGCGGCTACGGACGTCTCAGGATCAGGTTCAGCAGCGTCAGTCATCGCTGCTCAGTGTGCCACCTCAGCGGCACGGCCCGACACTCAAGCCGATCTCCACCGTGGGAAGCGGTGCGTTTGGATCGAGGTTGTCCGGCGCAATCGTGGTGCCAATGTCGACAGCCACGACGATCGGACGACCGGGAGTCGTTTCCGGGGGCACTTCGGGCTCGCCTGGGGCGAGCGTGGTGGCGGGTGCTTCTGGGTCGATCTCCACCTCGATCGGCTCGCCTGGCTCGAAGCCGACCACGCGCACGGCGCACTCGTTGCCGGGCAGGATCAGACGAGCATCTGCCCGCTCAGGGGGTTGGGGGTCATCCCAGTCGAGCAACGGTTCCAAGGTGTGCGCCGGATCCATGAACGCCGACCAGATCTGCTTCGGGAAGAGGCCGCCCTGGACCTTGCTGACTCCCTCGGCTCGAAACTCAGGGATGCCAACCATCGGCGTATACGCGTCGGGGTCGCCCACCCAGACAGCGGTGGCAAGTTGTCGGGTGCCGCCGACAAACCAAGCATTCGTGTTGTCCTGCTGTGTGCCTGTCTTGCCGAATGCGGCGCGGTCGTTGGAGAGTGGATAGCGGCGGCCGGTACCGCTCCGGATCACGCCCTTCAAGATGTCGATCGTTTCGAGCGATGCCTCACGATCGAACACGACCGTGCCCGGGCTGGAGTGCGTGTACGTGCGCTTCCCCTCGGGGTCGGTGATGAACTCGACGTAATAGGGCTCATGATGCACACCCTCGTTGGCCACTGTCTGCACACCCGACGCCATATCGAGCGGGCTGAGTTCGTTCGCACCTGTCGCGAAGCTCAGAAAGGGGTTGATCGCCGCTCGTTCGCTCTCAGGCTGGCCTGCATAGAGATACGGCGACTTCGCAGCTCGGTAGACCGTGTCAACCATGCGGTTGAGGCCGACGATCTGTGAAAGGCGAGCGAACGCACAGTTGACCGACGACCAAGTTTGTTGCGCCAGGTTGGTGACGCTGCCCTGGATACCACCGTTGATCTGGAAGAAGGGTTCCTCACCACCGGGATTGTCGAAGCGACAGCCGCGCACGCCGTCGATGACGTCCCCTGCCTGCGCCCCAGCTTGAACAGCAGCAGCAAGGATGAGGAACTTGATACTCGAACCGGTCTGGCGAGGGGCAAGGGCCATGTTGACCTCGCGCTCGTTCGGAACGAAACCTGAGCCGCCGACCATCGCTCGAATGGCTCCGTTGGTCGCGTCGAGCGACACGATCGCATTCTCAAAACGGCCAGCGGTCGGCGGTAGGACGTCGTGTGCGTTCTCAGCCAGCAGTTGCAAATTCTTGTCGATCGTGGTGTGGATGCGCAGGCCGCCACGGAAAAGTTGGTTGTAACGGTCTTGGTAGGTCGAGCCGAGAATCGTGGACTTGTTGAGGAGGTAATCGCGAAGCGCCTCGGTGTAGTAGCTGCGCTCGCTCGACCGCGTCGGGATGGTCTTGACTCGGGATGGCAGGGCGAACGTCTCTTCGAGAATCTCGGACTCTTCGAGGGTGATGTACTCCTCGCCAACCAAGCGGTCGAGTATCTGAAGCCATCGAGCACGACTGCGCTCTGGTTCGTTGATCGGGTCGAAGCCAGACGGCGAACGAACGAGGCCGGCAAGAAACGTCGACTCGATGAACGTCAGCTCGGCGGCGGTCTTGCCGAAGTAGGTCTCGGCTGCAGCCTGGATTCCGTAGGCGTTGTTGCCGAAGAAAACCGTGTTGAGGTAACGCTCGAGAATCTCTTCCTTGGTGAGTTCCTTCTCGAGCATGCGTGCGTAGTGGGTCTGCAGCAACTTGTAGCGGCCATCGCGTTCCAGACCGGCGAGGAAGTCGTTCTTGACCACCTGCATGGTGATCGTGGAAGCGCCCTGCTGCGGTGCGTCGCTCGCGAAGTTCGACAGCGTGGCGCGGATCAGCGAGCGAACGTTGACGCCGTCGTGGTTGAAGAACTCTTTGTCTTCGACGACGAGGAACGCCTGCACCACTTGCGGGGGCATGTCGGCGTACGAAATCGGCTGCGAGTTCTCCAGCTCGAACACGGCGATTTCTTCGCCATTGCGGTCATACACATAGGTGCGTTGGGCAAGGGCTTCGAACTCGGGGAGCACGACCGGAACTTCTTCGTGCGCGTTCACAATGTGCCACACCCTGGGAGCCACGGCCACGACGACAGCCGTGATCATGAGCGCGCCGGCCGCGATGATCGCGAACAGACGTGGAAGCCAGCCGGTGATACGCACAGTGAGTGCGACAGTAGTGGCCGTTTCCGCCCGATTCGGGTCACCCGGCATGCGCCAGGGTACGGTCATTGAGATGTCGCGATTTCCGGTGAAGCCCTTCCGATTCGGTGTCCAACTCTCGGTGTCTCCCGATCGTAATCACTGGGTCGAGCAGGCCAAGAAGATCGAATCACTCGGCTACGACATCGCCACGATGCCCGATCACTTCGGCGATCAACTCGCGCCCGTGCCTGCGCTGCAGACCATCCTCGATTCCACGACCACCCTGCGGGCAAGCGCCCTCGTGTTCGACAACGACTACAAGCATCCCGTTGTGCTCGCCAAGGAGTTGGCGACAATGGACGTGCTCAGCGATGGACGCGTCGAGATCGGCCTCGGTGCTGGATGGATGATCAGCGACTACGAACAGGCGGGCATCCAATACGACCGCCCCGGCGTACGTATCGATCGCTTCGTCGAAGGCCTCCACATCATCAAGTCGGCCATGGGTGAAGGTCCGTTCTCACACGAGGGCGAGCACTACGCAATCACCGACTACAACGGTTTCCCGAAGCCAGTGCAAGGCCCGCACCCGCCAGTCATCATCGGTGGCGGCGGCAAGCGTGTTCTCACCATCGCTGCGCAGCAGGCCGACATCGTCGGCGTCAACGGTTCCCTGCATGCCGGCGTCATCGGCCCCGACGCCATCGCCACGATGACCGGCGAGGTCATCACCGACAAGGTTGCCCTGGTTGCCGACGTCGCCGAGGCGGCGGGACGGCTCGAACACATCGAGATGAACATCCGTACCTTTTTCGTCAGCGTCACCGATGACCGAGCGGGCCAGGTGGCCGGCATGGCCCAGATGATCGGCGTTGAAGAATCAATGATCGAAGAATCGCCCTTCGCACTCATTGGCAGCCCAGACCACATGATCGAGACCATCCAAGCGCGCCGCGAGCAGTACGGGTTCAGCTACGTGATTGTCGGGCCCGACGAGCTTGAGGCGTTTGCTCCGGTCGTTGCAGCTCTCGCCGGCAAGTAGTGCCTGTCGACATCTGGGGTGACAGTCCGCTCGCCGAGGCAACCGTCTTCGGTGCGCGCTCATTGGGTTGGGATGTCACGACGGGGGCCGATGTCATCGCCGTGGCGCCACTCGCGTCAACCGTTGCGGAGTGCGATGCACTGATCGCTCGTCCGACTGCTGGCAAGCGCGCGTTCGCATGGCCAACGGTCAGCGTCACCGCCGTGCAACAGATGATCGCTCGTTGTCACAGTGTTGGTCCGTTGACGAACCTTTCTTCGCGATCGACCCGGCCTCAATCGAGCCTGCTCACGGCTGCACACGACCAGGTGGCCCTGTTGTTGCTGGTCGCTCAGATCAACGGGCATGGCGCCCCGACCGAGGTGTCATTGCGCTCGACTGCTGAGCGCGTCGACCAACTCGTGATGCGCTTCGAAGGTTTCGCCGCCGCGGTCGAAGTGACGTGGGACAACGCCGTCACCCCGTCGCTCGACGTCCAGGTCGCTGGAACCGACGGCGTTTTGCGAATCGAGACCGACCCGTCGACCCAACTCGAGCAGAACGGTGCACTGGTTCCCCTCCCCCGGCCCGCAGCGATCGCTCCTGAGCTACAGCCACTTCGCGACACCGGCATCATCAACATGTTGCAGACGATCGGCGCAGCGTTTCACGATGACCGCCCATTAGCCCATGCCTTCTCATTCGAGTTCGGCCGCTCCGTTGTGGCCATCATCGAAGCCGCCGAGACCGGCGCGGGAGTATTTCGGCCTACCCAACGGCCGAGATGAACAGGTTCGGGTCGAACGCGCCGCTGCCGTCAGCGGTGGTGAGCGGCTCAACGGCTTGCCGCCGAGCTGAGGCTTCGGCATGGACTGCCCCAGAGCGTCCAGAACGGGCTCGTAGAAGACCGTTGCGGGCGACCCAAACAGACCAGCGACAATCGAGCCGCCGGCACCACAGCCTGACCAGCGTGTCTTAGGTGATCTGCTGATCCTTCGCAATGACGACAATGCCGTTGTCGCTGATCGTGAATTGCTTGGCGTCCTGCTCAGCGTCAAAGCCGATGCGTGCGAAGTCCGGAATGACGACGTTCTTGTCGACAATGCACCGGTTGAGTCGGGCGCCCGGCCCGATCGTCACACCGGGGAAGAGAATCGAGTTGGTGACATGCGCGTCATGATCGACAAAAGATCCCGGGCCGATAATGGAACCCTCGACGTGCGACCCGGAGATGATCGAACCTTGACACAACAAGCTTCCGTCAACGAATGCAGGCTCGCCGCCCCGCCCACGCGACACCTTGGCAGGCGGCAGGGCCTGGCGTCCGGTGAACACCGGCCACTTGTCGTTGTAGAGGTTGAACACCGGGACAGGCGCGATGAGGTCCATGTTGGCGTCGTAGAAGGCGTCGAGCGTCCCCACGTCTCGCCAATACCCCTGCTCGCGTTCGCCCTGGCCGGGAATCTCGTTCCTCGAAAAATCATAGACACGTGCGTCGCCCGATGCGGTGAGTGCTGGGATCACATCGCCGCCGAGGTCGTTCATCGCGCTATCAGCACCGTCCTGGTCTTTCTTGGGCGTGACGATGTCAATCAGCGTCTCACGGTCGAAGACGTAGTTGCCCATGCTGGCGAGACATATGTCATCGCTCCCTGGCATCGTCGGCGGCGTCGGTGACTTCTCATGGAACCCGATGATCCGACCCTCTTCGTCGGACTCGATGACACCAAAGTCCGTGGCCTCGTGCTTGGGAACCGGGATCGCCGCCACCGTGACGCCAGCGTCATTGGCCATGTGCTCCTTGACCATCTGGCGGGGGTCCATGCGGTAGATGTGGTCAGCGCCGAAGACGCACACGATGTCGGGCTTCTCATCGTTGATCAGGTTGAGGTTCTGGTAGATCGCGTCGGCTGACCCCTGGAACCAGTACGGGCCACGCCGCATCTGGGCAGGCACTGGGGTCACATAGTCGCCCAGCAACGTAGAGAACCGCCAGGTCATGCTGATGTGACGGTCGAGGCTGTGGCTCTTGTACTGAGTGAGTACGACCACCTTGCGGTAGCCCGCGTTGGCGAAGTTCGACAATGCAAAGTCGATCATCCGATAGGTGCCGGCGAACGGCACCGCTGGTTTGGCGCGATCGTTGGTCAGCGGTTGGAGGCGTTTACCCTCGCCGCCGGCGAGGACGATCACGAGCACGGTTGGTTCGACAGCCATCGCCTCTCAACGTACCTGGTCGGTTCGTGTCACAACGGAAACGCTGGATGAATGCTGCGTCAGGAGTCTCCGCGCACGAGCTCACGGTAGAGCTTGACGTACGTCTGCGCCGGACCGGTCCATGACCAGTCGATCGACATCATTCGTTTCTGCAGCGCAGCGGTTCGCCGCTTGTCCTTCAGCCGTCGGGCAGCTCGGAACATCGCGGCGAGCAAATCGGTCGACTCAACCCGTTGCGCGACGAACCCGACGCCGCGTCGTGTATCGAGATCGGCGTCTGGAACGGTGTCGACGAGACCACCGACCGCTGTCACGATCGGCACGGCGCCGTATCGCATGGCCTGCATCTGGGTGAGCCCGCACGGCTCAAACCGGCTCGGCATGAGGAATGCATCGGCACCAGCGAACATTTGATGCGAGAGGGATTCGTCATATCCGTCAACGAAGGCGAGATGGTTCGGATGAGCTGCTGCGAGGCGATGGAGTTCGCCCGACAGCACCGCGTCTCCCGAACCAAGAATGCCAAGCCGCATCGGGATCTGCTCAAGCAACGGCACCAGTGGGGTGATGAGGTCGACACCCTTTTGGTGCGTGAGGCGGGTGACGATGGTGACAAGTGGCGTGTCGTCATCGGGCAGACCGAGCCGAGCGAGCAGCGCTGTTCGATTCGCCGTGCGGGCGGAAAGCGATGACATATCGAAGGTGGCGACGAGATGCGGGTTGTCAGCTGGGTTCCACACGTCGGTGTCGATGCCGTTGAGGACGCCGATCAGTGCGTCGCCGCGCTGCCGGAGCGGCCCGTCGAGCCCGAAGCCACCTCCAGGAGTGGTGATCTCAGTGACGTAGTTCGGTGACACGGCGACAACACGGTCCGCAAGCGCGAGTGCCCCGGACAACGGATTGGTGTCGCCCCACCACTCGAAGTGCGCGGCCAGCGGGCCGATCAGTTCAAGCCACTCAGGCCCCGCCACGCCCTGGTAGGCGAGGTTGTGGATCGACACGACCGTCGGCGGCGGCGATTCGAGCGCCGCCAGGACAGCGCCCGTGTGCCAATCGTTGAGATGCAGGACATCCGGCGGATCAGCCTCCACAAATGCAGCAACCGCCCGCGCGAAGCGAAAGAACCGTTCGCTGTTGTCGACCCAGCCCGATCCATCCGCCTGGAGGTACGGGTGCGGACGCGCCATCCCGGGAACGCCGACGAGATGCAGGCGCCCGGCGACGGGATGAATTCCCACCCGGATTGTCGCAGCGCCGACCCATTCAGGGACTGACAGCTCGATCGTGGTTTCGTCGACGAGGTCGACGTCGCCGTAGTCGGGCATCACCAGATCCACATCAATCCCGGCACGACGCAACTCGGCGCCAAGTCCTGCGGCGGCGGCTGCCAAGCCGCCGACCGTGGCCACCGGAGAGAGTTCTGCAGTGGCGAACACGACGCGCATACCCATCAGTCTGGCCGACAACTACCGTCGCCTCATGCGCCGCCCCTCGATTTCTCATTCGGCAACTGCCCTCGCAGCAGCCGCTGCTTTCGTCGGTGGCGCGGCCTGCAGCTCGGACGGAGACAACAGCGGCAGCACCAGCGAGTCCACCACGGAGTCAGTTGCCGAGCAGCGTTTCCCCGACGCGATCAATGCCAAAGCCGCCGTGTCAAGTACCGGGTGGAGCTTCGCCGTCACGATCTCGTCGCCATACGACTCCCCCGACCGCTACGCCGATGGGTGGCGGATCCTCGGCCCCGACGGCACCGAGTACGGGTTTCGTCTCTTGACGCACGACCACGCGTCCGAACAGCCATTCACCCGCGCGCTCGACGGCGTCGCGATCCCTGACGGCGTCACGACGGTCACGATCGAGGGGCGCGACCAAGAATTCGGGTTCGGCGGCGCAACGTTTGAGTTGACGCTGCCGAGGAACTGACCGGTCGAGCTCAAGAGTCCAGGCAACAATGGCAATGCGACCTGCTTGACTGGCTCAGTGTTCGACTCCCCGTACGAAGAGCTCAGCAATGACATCCGGCTCCTTGGCCGCATCCTCGGAGACATCGTCCGCGAGCAATCGGGTGACGAGACCTTCGAACTGATCGAGTCGGTGCGTCAGGCCGCAGTCGCCGGTCGCCGTCACGACGAAAGCGCCGTCGAGGTACTGCGGTCGGCCTTGAGTGACCAGCCGATCGAGCAGCAACTCGACGTGATTCGCGCCTTTGACTGGTTGTCTCTGCTCGCCAACACTGCTGAAGACGTCCATCTCGAACGGCGGCGTCGTTTCCATCGCGCCCATCGCTCGACGGCACAGCCGGGCAGTCTCGATGCGACATTCGAACGGCTCCGTTCGATCGGCGTGGACGCGGGCGAGGTGGTCGGCGTGATCGATGCGCTTTCCGTCAGCCCGGTGATCACCGCACATCCCACCGAGGTTCGCCGACAGACGATCCTCGACGTGCTGCGCGAGATCGCCGAGGTCCTGAACGAACGCAACGGCCTCGACGCCAACGATCCTGCGATCGACGACGCTGATGCGCGGCTCGGCGTCAACATCTTGTCGTTGTGGCAAACAGCCATTCTGCGTCTCTCAAAGCTGCGCGTGCGTGACGAGATCAACGAAGCGCTCCGGTATTACTCGGCAAGCCTGTTCGAAACGATTCCAGCACTGTCGCGACACCTGGAACAGATCGTTGAAGACGACTTCGGTGCGATCGATGCCGACGCCAGCGCTGCGGTCAGCATGGGTTCGTGGATCGGCGGCGACCGAGACGGCAACCCGTTTGTGACCGCAGAGGTGATGCGGCTCGCAATCGGTCGCCACACCCACGTGGCGCTCGGCCACCACCTGGCAACGCTGCACCGGCTCGGCCGCGAGCTGTCGATGTCGGCTCGCCTGATCACTCCCACCATGGAGCTCACTGCCCTGGCTGATGCATCAGGCGACGACTCCCGATTTCGCGCAGACGAGCCATACCGCCGAGCGCTGCGCGGCATGCATGCCCGGTTGTATGCGTTCGCTGAAGATGCAATCGATCCCGACATCGACGAGGTGCCGGGGCCTCCTCCCGCTGTCCGGCAAGACGCCTATTCGTCGATCGACGAACTGTTGGCTGATCTCGACATCGTCGATGCATCGCTGCGCACACACGGTGGCGCTGCCCTCGCTGATGCGCAGATCGAGCCTGCTCGTCGCGCCGCTGCGATCTTCGGCGCTCACCTGTGCGGTCTTGACATGCGGCAGAACTCCTCGGTCCATGAAGGTGTCATCGCGGATCTGCTGGCCAACGCCGGCGTGCACGGGGAGTACTTGACGCTGGCCGAAGCCGACCGAGTCGAGGTGTTGACCGCTGAGTTGGCGTCGCCACGGCTGCTTCGCAATCCGAGCGCCACCTATGCCGACCAGACGATCAGCGAACTCGGTGTCCTCGACGAAGCCGCGCGATCGGTCGCGCGTGTTGGGCCTCGAGCTGTTCCTCACTATGTGATCTCGATGGCCGAAACCGTGAGCGATGTGCTCGAAGTTGCGGTCCTCCTCAAAGAAGTCGGACTCCTTGAGCCGGCACGTGCTGGCCGACCGGCATCCGCCCAACTCGACATCGTCCCGCTCTTCGAGACGATCGGCGACCTCGCCCAGTCGGCTGCAACGCTGACGGCGATGCTCAGCAATCCGGTGTACAGCCAGCTGGTCGCATCTCGCGGCGATCGCCAGGAGGTGATGATCGGCTATTCCGATTCGAACAAGGACGGCGGCTACCTATCGTCGCAGTGGAACCTGTTCGCCGCACAGGCGGCACTCGTTGAAGCTGCTGACGTCGCTGGGGTGAGGCTGCGGCTCTTCCACGGCCGAGGCGGCACGGTCGGCCGCGGCGGTGGGCCTGCCTACCAAGCGATCCTCGCCCAGCCTCCCGGATCAGTCGACCGGTCGATCCGGCTCACCGAGCAGGGCGAGATGGTCGCGGCGAAGTACAGCACGCCCGCCTTGGCCCGCCGCAACCTTGAGACACTCTTGTCCGCGACGATCGAGTCCTCGTGCCTCAACGCCGAGCAACTTGGCGCCCCTGCGGACGGGTTCGGCGACACAATGCAGCAACTTGCCGACACCGCGTTCACCGCGTACCGCTCACTCGTGTACGGCGATGACCGTTTCGTCGACTTCTTCCGGTCGATCACTCCGACCAATGAGATCGCCACGCTCAACGTGGGCAGCCGGCCTGCCTCACGCAAGAAGTCGCTCGCGATCGAAGACCTTCGAGCCATCCCCTGGGTGTTCGGGTGGACACAGTGCCGCTTGATGATCCCGGCCTGGTACGGCGCGGGCTCGGCATTCGAAGCAGTCGCCGCCCAGGATGACACTGCAGCGGAGCGCTTCGCTCAGATGTACACCGACTGGCCATTCTTCACAGCCATTATCAACAATATGGGCATGGTGCTCGCCAAGACCGATATCGACATCGGGCGCCGCTACGCCGACGTTCTCGTCGAGGACGCGACAACTCGGAGCGACATTTTCGGGCGCATCGAAGCCGAGCACACCCTCACTCGAGGGTGGCATGAGCGGATCACCGGCTCGCCAGATCCGCTTGCTGACAACCCGCTCCTGGCTCGCAGCCTGAGCAACCGCTATCCCTACCTCGACCCCTTGCATGTGATGCAGGTTGACCTCCTGCGGCGCTATCGAGACGGCGACCACGACGAGTTGATCGAACGCGGTATCCAGCTCACGATCAACGCCATCGCCACCGGCATCCGCAACTCCGGTTGAACGGCCCCTCACGTCCACCAGCAAGGGTTTCGGGGGTATTTCCACATCATGTTGGCGATGTATCCGGTCGCATGGCTACAATCCCGACTGGTTTACTCGGCTTTCTTGATCGGCGCTGCGAATGACACTTCTCGAACACACCTCAACGGGTCCTGATCTGGCCCCACTCAACGACCTCATTCCCCAACGGTTCTGGACCGGCACGTCACACCACGCTCCCGAGGTGTACGAAGTCGACTGTTCGGATTTCGAGATGAACGATGCCGATCTGCGGCCAGATGGCGAACTCGCCCGGCGCATGCGGGCCACGTTCGACTCCGTCGGCCTGGTCGTGTTGCGGAACACGAGACTGACCAGCATCGCTGCGATGCGCGAGTTCGCCAAGATCGTCCTCGATGCCGAGATGGTCTACGAAGGCGGCGCAAACCCGAGAGACCGGATCGAGGCCAACGTGTACGAGATCGGTGCTCCGCTCGCCGCCCGTCTCCCCTACCACCACGAGATGGCCTATGTCAGCAAGAGCACTCGGCTGATCAGCTTCGTCTGCGCCGACGCACTTCCCGATCGGGGCGCGACCTACGTCTCCGACGGCGTTGCCTCCACCGACGCGATTCTCGCAACCGAGCTTGGCCAGAAACTCAAGGCGCACGGCGTCTGCTATCACCGCAGCCTCACCGATGCCGAGAACTTCGTCGGAGAGATCGGGTACGGCGTCTACAACCACTGGCAGAAGTCGTTCGGCACCGATGACCCCGCCGTCGCCGAAGCCAAGGCGATCGAGCGAGGTCTCCTGGTCGAGTGGGGCCCGAATCGCCTCATGAAGACGCGGTTCTACAACCCGGCGTTCGAGTACTTCGCACAACTCGATCGCAATCTGCTCTACGCCAGCCTCGCCGATCACGGCATGTGGTTCGACACGTGGCCGCTCGTGCAACATCTTCCATTCGCCGAGCGCCCGCTCCACATGACGTTTGGCGACGACACCGAGTTCACCCGTGACGAGCTTGAGCAGTTCATCAAGATCTACGACGATTTCGGCACCAAGGTCGACTGGCGCCAGGGCGACGTCGCAGTCATCTGCAACTACCGTTTTGCGCACGGACGACCGGAGATCCACCTCGAGTCGGGTGAGCAGCGCACGTTGGGCGTGATGCTCGGCGAGCAGTTCGACCGGATCGGCCAACTCCCCGGCAAGTGGTGAGCGGCGAGTAGCGAGCCGTGCAACCTGAGATCGGGTACCGGTGGGCCAACGATTCGACCCCCTGCTGGATGCTCGAAGACATGAATGGCTGACAGCCCGTCACCAGTGCTCCACGTCGGTTGTCCAATGTGGGCTCATCGCCCGTGGGTCGGTCGCTTCTACCCGACCGGGACGCAACCCGGAACAGAACTGGCGTTGTATGCCCAATGGTGCACGGCCGTCGAGGGCAACACGACGTTCTACGCTCAGCCGACGGCCACCACCGTGGACAAGTGGTTGCGGCAGACGACGGATGACTTCCGGTTTGCCTTCAAGCTCCCGCGCACCGTGACCCACGACAAGCGGTTGCGCGACGTCGGTGCTGAAGTGCGCAGCTTTCTGAATGTGATCGAGCCGCTGGGTCAGCGCATCGGTCCAGTCCAGGTACAACTCCCCGGCTCATTCGGTCCAGCCGACCTTGATGCACTACTCGCGTTTCTCCGCCGGCTGCCACAAGATTGGCCCTGGGCCGTCGAGTTGCGACACCGCGAATTCTTCGACTTCTCAGCGGCGCATCGGGCCGTCGACAAGTTGTGCCTCGAACGCAATATCGGTCGCGTTGTACTCGACACGCGGCCGCTGTATGCCGTTGCAGCCAGGTCGACAGCGGCCATCGACGAGCAACGTCAGAAGCCCGACCTCCCGGTCGTCCTCGACGCGATCGGATCGTCGCCGATTGTCCGTGTCATCGGAGAGGACACCGTCGACGGAACACTGCAGGGACTGCTGGCTTGGGTGCCACAGATCGTCGCGTGGCTTGATGAAGGCCGGACGCCCTACGTATTCGTCCATCAGCCGGAGAATCTCGAGTCGCCGGGGCTGGCCCGAGCGTTGCACGAGGCAGTCGCCGCCAAGCTGCCCGCCCTGGCGCCGTTGCCGACGCCGCCGGGACAGACCTCGATGTTCTGATGCTCAGACGCGTTCGATGATGATGGCCGGGGCCATACCACCAGCGGCACACATGGTGATCAGACCGAACTGCTTGTCCTGACGCTCGAGTTCATCGAGCACGGTCCCGATCAGAATTGCTCCGGTCGCCCCGATCGGGTGCCCGAGCGCCATGGCGCCGCCATTGACGTTGACCTTGCTGCGATCGAGGTCCAGGTCGCGTTGAAACTTCTCCGACACGACCGCGAAGGCTTCGTTGATCTCCCAGATGTCGATGTCGTCGGCAGTCATCCCCGCCTTCTCGAGCACCTTCTTTGCAGCGGGCACCGGAGCGTTGAGCATCAAGGTGGGGTCATCGCCCATGTTCGCTGTGGCGACGACCCGAGCACGGGCCTTCATGCCGTGGGCTCGTGCGTAATCCTCGCTCGTGATGAGAATCGCCGCGGCGCCGTCAACGACGCCCGATGAGTTGCCGGCGTGATGGACATGATTGATGTCGAGGTCCGGGAACTTCTGGTTGATGAGTTCGCGGAAGGTCTTCGAGCCTTCTTCGTGGCGGTAGTCCGCCACCGCCGGAAAGCTGGCCGAGAGCTTGGCCAACGATTCAGCTGTTGTGCCCGGCCGGGGGAACTCTTCGCGGTCGAGCGCAAGGCTGCCGTCGAGGTTGTACACCGGGATGAGGGCCCTGTCGAAGCGACCTTCCTTGATGGCGATTTCAGCCTTGCGTTGCGAGTCCGCGGCGTGCGCGTCAAGCGCCTCGCGCGAGATCCCTTCAAGGGTGGCAATCGCATCGGCACAGACACCCTGATGTGACTGTGGGTGCAGTTCCTGGAGGTGCGCGTTGTTTGCGCCCATCGGCAGCATGCCCTTCTTGGGCAGCGACATCATCTCGGTGCCACCCGCGATGACCACGTCTTCCATGCCTGCCATGACGGCGTGCGATGCGTAGTTCGTGGTCGTGATGCCCGAACCGCAGAACCGGTCGAGCGTGGCGCCGCTTGCCGTGATGTCGTAGCCGGCATCGAGCGCTGCCATCCGACCGAGGTCACCGCTCTGCTCTTGCACCTGGGAGCTCGTGCCCCAGATGATGTCGTCGACGTCAGCGGTGTCGAGGTCGTTGCGGTCTCGAATGGCCTCGAGCACCGTGCGCGCCAAGTGCTGTGGGTGCAGGTGAGCAAGGGAGCCCTTGCCTTGTTTGCCGATGCCGCGGGGCGTGCGGCAGGTGTCGATGATCAGTGCGTCGGACATGTGTGCTCCTCGAAGACAGGCGGGCGATTGGTCGCTGCGCCAACGCTACGCAATCGCGCTGGGCCAACGAGAACCGGCGATGGGCTTTTGCGGCGAACCCTTCGCAGCGACACTCATCGCTCTGGCGGAGTCGAGGAGATGAGTTCGCGAGCCACCGCAGCGATCACATCTTCTTTGGCATCGAGTGGCGGGAGCAGCACGATCTGATCGAGACCGGCTTCGTCGAGTTCGGCTACACGGCGACGCAGGTCGTCAGGGGTGCCAACCAGGCACGAGCGCTCGATGAGTTCCTTGGTAATGAACCGCTCCTCCTCAGGAATCACCCAGCAGTTGTGACCGAGGTGCGTGCGGAGGTGGCGGCGCTCGAGCGGGGTCTCCTCGACGGCTGCCACGTAGTCACCCCACATGTCAGCGAGATGGGCCGGCGGACGGCGGCCGAACTGCGCCATTTGCTCGTAGCTGTAGTGGAGCGCTGCGACCGCGAATGCGCCGACCTGTTGTTTGACCCTGTCCGAGTCGGTGGCTTCGCCCGGTTCGAGCACGGCAATGGTGGTGAGCGTCGCCATCGGGAAGTCGGATCGAGATGTGGGCCGACCGTGGGCGGCGCGGCGCTCGGAGATGACACCACGCATGTGTCGCACGGCCGCCGGGTCAGGCGGAACCGATGTGATCAGCCCGTCCCCGTGCAATGCGGCAAGGTCGAGCGCGCGAGGACCGAACGCCGAGACGTAGAGCGGTGGCGCTGGGTCGAAGCGCACAAAGCCGTCCTCGGGCATCAAATGCGCGATCGGCGCGGTCTGACCGTTGAGGGTGTACTCCACTTCCTCGCCGTGCAGGAGTGAGCGGAGGACACTCAGGTACTCGTCGAATTCTGCAATCCGTTGCGGCCGATGACCCATGATCCGCATTGCGGTATTGCCGGTGCCGATCCCGCAAAACGTGCGACCGGGTGCCAGTTGGTTGATCGTGCCGATCGCTGCCGCCGTGACAGGGGCGAGGCGCGTTCCCGCCACGGCAACGCCGGTGCCGAGTTGGATCGTCGAGGTTCGATCCGCCGCCAACGCGAGCATGGCGTACACATCACTCCAGATCATTTGACTGTCGGCCAACCAGGCGTGGGTGAAACCGAGCCGCTCGGCTTCGACCACATAGTCGATGTCGCCGGGCCGCGACGCAACACAGATGCCGTATTGCATGGCGCTACCTGAACCCATCCAGCCGACTGTCCGTATCGGTGATCGGGTAGTCGGTTGCCGCTTCGTACGCGAGTCCGTCGGTCAGACCGTGCTGCTCGGCGACGCGGTACAGGTCTTTGTACGCAGCGAGTGAACCGTCGCTGTTGCCGAGAATCTGCTCGACAAGTCCGGCGACCTCGGCATTGAGTTGATCGCCCGGAGCGGAGCGGCACGCGAGCCCGATCGAAGCAGCCTCGACACCCTTGACGTTCCGAGCCGTCAGCGAGAGTTCTCGGGCCAGGGTGAGGCCGACTGCCGCCGGCAGCCGCTGACTCATCCCCCAGGTGGGACGCAGCCCGAACTTCGCATGCGTATCAGCCAACGTTGCTTCGTCAGCGACGACCATCAGGTCGCAGGCCAGTGCGATCTCCAGGGCACCGGTGAAGCAGAAGCCGTTGACCTTTGCGATCGTGACGATGGCCCCGTTGGACAACTTGTCGGTCAGCGCTCGAGCGGGCACGTCGAGAATGTCGCCGACCACGCCGTTTGTCAGCGCCCGATCCCCGAGCGCTTTGAGATCGACACCGGCGCTAAAGGCCCGCCCGGCTCCCGTGAGCACGACGAGTCGCTGCGTCGGATCGTCGATTGCGATGCCGACAGCCTGATCGAGTGCGACGAGCATTGTGGGTGTCAGCGCATTGAGCGCATCGGGCCGGTTGAACGTGATCGTGGTGACCGATCCGTCCACATCGACAAGGATCTCGGAGCCATTGGAGTTCATTCCCGAGTTTGGCATTTCATCGGGTCGGCGCGCGTGCTGGGACGTTGGTCATTGGTTCGCCGCATTCTGTTCGGCATGCTGGAGCGCAATGGACGCTTCAACGGTCGCCACTGTGTTCGCTCTCGCCCTGTTCGCCGGCCTGGTGGGCATTGTCGTCGCCGTCTTCAACGAGTCGGTCCGAGCCGTGGTGCGCCGGAGGGCGCTCATGATCGCCGGGTCGGTCGCTGTGGCCGCAACGCTCGGGAGCCTTTACTTCTCAGAGGTGGCGGACTTCATCCCATGCAAGCTGTGCTGGTACCAACGCATCGCGATGTATCCGCTCGCCGTGCTGCTGGTGATGGCGGCCGTTCGGCGCGATCAATCGATGCTGCTCTACGTCAGGGTCATCGCCCTACTCGGGCTCGCCGTGTCGGCCTATCACGTGTGGATCCAATGGTTTCCGGAGAAGTCGAACTTCTGTGAGTTCGACAACCCGTGCAGCGCACGTTGGGTCGAGGCGTTCGATCGCGTGACCATCCCGCAGATGGCTGGGTTGTCCTTCGTCTTGATCATCGCCACTGCGACGATTGGACTGCGTCCGTCGGCGGAATCCCAAGCCTCCGAAGAGTCAGTCGCGTGAACTGACCGGCGAGAACTCCGGCGGACGCTTGTCGAGGAAGCTCTGGACACCCTCTGTGAAGTCTGCCTGGCGCAGCGAGTGCTGCATCCGCTCGTGCGTGTCAGCGTTGGACGTGGCCAGGTCCCACTCCCAACCGGCCATGATCTGCTGCTTCATTGAGCGAATCGACGTCGATGCCACGTTGTCGGCGATGTCGTTCGCGTAGGCCATTGTCTCCTCGAGTAGACGGTCGGCAGGAAACACCTTGTTGACGAGACCCATTTCCTGAGCTTCTTCGGCAAGGACGATTCGGGCGGACAGCAGGAGGTCCATTGCATTCGCATGACCGACGATGCGGGGAAGCATCCACGAGATGCCGTACTCAGCGACGAGGCCGCGACGGCCGAATGCCGTGGTGAACTTGGCGCCAGCGGCGGCGAACCTGACGTCGAACATCATTGCCTGCACCATGCCGAGGCCAGCACACGCGCCGTTGATCGCACCGATGACGGGCTTGGGGACGGTGGTCGTGTACGTCTGGTGCTCATCGCGAGCCGGAGCACTGCGCTCTGCGCCTGCTCCGATGCCCTGCAGCAGATCCATATCGGCGCCCGCGCAGAACCCTTTCCCCGCACCGGTCACGACGATGACACGGACGTCGGGGTCGGCGGTCGCCTCGTCAATGCGATCCCAGTAGGCACTACCGAGATCGGTGGTCCACGCGTTGAGGCGCTCGGGACGGTTGAGGGTGATCAGCGCGACCTTGCCTCGCTTCTCGTACAGCACGACATCAGACATGAAACGATCGTACGAGGCCAGCTCAGTCGCCGGCGAGGTCGGGGCCCATGTCGCTCATCGCGACGCGACCACCGGTCTACGACCGGGACTGATCGAAATTAGGCAAGGCTCGCCCCGTCGAACTCGAAGTTGCCACCCACCATTGTGGCGAGCACCTTGGTGTCCCCGATGCCATCGGGTTCGATCGCGGTGAGGTCGGTGTCGAGCACGACCAGGTCGGCCAGCTTGCCCGACGTGATCGAACCCTTGCGGTGCTCATCAAACGACGCTGTCGCTGATCCGACGGTGTAGGCGTGGATTGCTTCGTCGATCGTGAGCGCTTCGGCCGGATTGAAGTCAGCGCCCGACGCCGTGCGCTGGTTCACCAAGTCGTGGATGCCGAGCAACGGTGCACCGTTGACGACGGGCCGGTCGGAGCTGCCAGGCAATGTGACACCTGCGTCGAGGAACGATCGCTGCCGGTAGCAATCCCCGACACGGTCGGGTCCGATCGCCCGGAGCATGCCGTCTCCGATCTCAGAGACGAAGCGGGCCTGTGGAACTGGGATCACGCCGAGCCGAGCAATGCGGTCGACGTCTGCAGCTCGGGTCATCCCAGCATGTTCGATGCGGTGCCGGTGGTCTGCTCGGGGGTACTGCTGCAGCGCCGCCTCGTACCCGTCAAGCACTGATGAGACTGCACGGTCGCCGATCGCGTGGGTGGCAACCTGCCATCCCGACCGATGCGCGGCGAGGATCAGTTCGTGCAGCCGAGATTCAGGCATCTGGAAGTAGCCGTTGTTGCCGGGCTGGCCATCGAAATCCTCGAACATCGCCGCCGTGCAGCCCATGAGCGAACCGTCGGCGAAGATCTTCGTCGCGCCATAACGAAGCCAGTCGTCGCCGAACCCGGTGTGCATGCCGAGATCGAGTGAGAACGGCTCGTTGTCATCCGCGTGATGTGCGCAGCTATGCAACGCATCAACCGAGGCCATCATGGTCACGCGCACTCGCAAGCGATTGGCTCGTCGGGCTTGTTGGTACGCAGCGACTTCGACCGGTTCGGCCGTGCCGAGGATGCCGCCGACTCCCGCCTCCTGGCAGCTTGTGATTCCTTCGGACAGGTATCGATCGCTGGCGAGGCCCAGGTTGGTGGACATCTCAGCGACCGATCGGGGGTGGACAAGGGAACGGACGAGTTGTTGTGCCTGCTCCTCGAGGAGGCCGTTGGGTCGGCCCTCGTCATCGACGGCCACCACTCCCCCGTCGGGCACGTCGATTTCGCCGATCCTGGCGAGGCGCATCGCTGCGCTGTTCAACGTGGCGAAGTGACCCGAGGTGTGGTTGAGCAGAACGGGATGATCGGGACTGACCCGATCCAGTTCGTGGCAGGTCGGGTGACGTCGTTCGGCCAGCTTGTTGTGGTCATAACCGGCGCCGACAATCCACCCACCCTGCGGGGTCGAGGAGGCCCGCTCGGCAATGGCGGCGACCAGCTCCTCAATCGAGTGGACAGCGTCACCGTGAAGCGGAACCTCGTTGAGGGTCGCGCCGTACGCCTGCATGTGGTTGTGCGCGTCGTTGAACCCCGGCGCAACAAAATGGCCATCGAGGTCGATCGTTCGCTCCGCGTCGAACTGGGCCAACTCGCCGCGCCCGGCAACGGCAACGATCCGATCGCCAATGATTCCAAGCGAGCCGGCCCTAGGCCGCGCAGGGTCGACGGTGAGAATGTTCGCGTTGTCAAGAACAAGGTCGAAGCGCACGCCGCGACCCTAGGCAACAGCCCCCACAGGGTCAGCAGTTGGCGACGATCAGACCAGCGCCGCCACGGCGGTACCCATCAGATCGAGGAAGTTGTCGGCGTAGAAACGCTCGCGCACTTCGTCGGTGGCGTCACCCAGGCTGGCTTCGAAGCGCTCATAGGGTCGACGACCACCCTCGACGTGCGGGTAGTCGGTATTAAACATCAAGATGTCGGGACCCACCTGCTCGGTCACCCAGCCCACATCTTCGGTCGGATACGGGGTCACGCGAACCTGACGCTCGACGTACTCGCGCGGTGTGATCGAAAGTGCTTGCAGTCGTTCTTCGTGGCGAGCAAAGGCATCCATAGCCGACTCCATCTGCTTGAGCCAGCTTGGCAACCACGTGCACCCCTGCTCAACGACACCGACGCGGAGGTTCGGGAACCGTTCAAGCACGCCATCGAAGATCATCGTGGCCAGCGTCTGCATTGGAGGGAACGGGATGGCCATGTAGTCCACCGAGCGGAAGTTTTCCTCGCCGCCGTGGAAGTCTGGCGGGATCGGCAGTCCGTTGTTGAAGTAGCTCGGGTCAATCAGCGCACCGGTGCCGCCGACGTGAAAGACAATCGGGATGCCTGCTTCTTCTGCCTGCCGCCACACAGGGTCGAGCCCGCGGTGCGAAGGCGAGTGACCGCTCGGGCACCCTGACGCGATCAGCAAAGCTGCCGCCCCCATGTCGATCGCCTCGGCAACCATCGCCGCAGAGCGGTCGAAGTCCGCAAGCGGGACATAACACGTCGAGAGGAGTCGGTTGTCGACCGAACAGAACTCGGTCATCCCCCGGTTGTGCGCGCGGGCCGCGCCGTAGGCGAGGTCAAGGTCGGGCTGGTGCTCCCACTCGAACAGGCGCGAGTTGTGGAACGTGTTGAACATCAACTGGCTCTCCACCCCGATGAAGTCGAGAACACGTGGTCGATCCTCGGCGATGAAGGAGCCGGTGGCAGCAAAGTTCTTGCGCTGCATTACGTCGACGTCCTCGTTGTTCAGGAATTCATCGCTGCCCATCCGCTCGGTGAGCCGCGCGAACACCTCGTCGAGGTCTTGCGGGTCATGCCCGTCGCCGGTCTGCACCAGCTCGTTCGCGTACGACGGGATGGCGAGCCGATCACGGATATCGGGATCGGCATGATCACGCAGCCAGTTCGGTGGCTCCATGATGTGCGCATCCGCATCGTGAACCCGGGGACGGTCGATGTAGGCCATCTTCGCATTCTTGTCGCCCAGCTCGAGCGACAGGTGGTCGGAGCCATTCTCCGTCTGGCCCGCCGTTCAGTTTTGGAACTTGCCGCCGCGAATTCGCTCGGCCTCCATCAGTTCGACCTCGTGCGCACCCGAGACAACGATGGCCGGGTTCGGGACGTAGTCCAGCTCTGGGTCGCGGCCGGAGTAGTCAACGGCATCGAGGATGACCCGCATTGCGTTCAGCCGCGCCTGGTGCTTGTCCTTCGAGCGGATCACCGTCCACGGCGTCGCGGTCGTGTGACTCCGCCGGAGCATCTCGTACTTGCGTTCGGTGAACTCGTCCCACAGTTCTTGTGCCTGCACGTCGACTTCACTCAGCTTCCACTGCCGGAGCGGATCGTTGCGGCGACGGTCGAACCGACGTTGCTGTTCGTCCTTGGTCACCGAGAAATAGAGCTTCACGAGGACCGTTCCTTGGCGGACGAGGTCCTTTTCGAATCCAACGACGCCGCGGAGGAAGTCCTCATGCTCCTTGTCGGTACAGAAGCCGAACACCGGCTCGACCATTGCCCGGTTGTACCAGCTCCGATCGAACAGGACCATCTCGCCCGCACGTGGGAACTGCGTGACGTACTTCTGGAGAAAC
>NZ_CAXCAM010000034.1:0-27499 GCF_963980585.1 uncultured Ilumatobacter sp. | reverse complement strand
GTGGGCGCAGAGGGACTCGAACCCCCGACATCTGCCATGTAAAGGCAGCGCTCTAGCCAACTGAGCTATGCGCCCGAACTCAGCGACGGAGTGTAGCGGCGACGCTGTGACCCAGCCCTCGCAAAGGCACCGAGTGCCTACTCCAGCCCAATGTGATGGGAACTTGGGCCGATCTCCGGCCCCTGCCAGCTGTGATCCGATTCAGAGAGGCGTGGACCCGCTGGATACGAGATCGCATCGCCCTGTGTAGGTGATCGACCACCAATCACACCCCCTGAGCACCAATTGCCTGATCAAAGACCTTGCGCTGCAGGGACTCCGGCGCGATTATGAAACTGGGTCCGTGAGAGCGTCCATCAGGAATCCAGCGTCGGGCTTCGGCCCGGTCGACTGATTCAAGCCCATCCCTGCTACGGGACTGACGCACCTCACGGGCCCCTTCGCGTCCGGGCCGCAATCAACTCGTCAAGCAAGGCGCCGCCTGACGCCACAACCGGTGTGCGCCGATCAACGTGGTTGAGCACCGTGAGGTCTCGCCCGAGAGCATCGGCCGCACAGCCGCCAGCCTCCTCGAGAATCAAGACCGACGCCAAGTAATCCCACACACCATGTGAATCCGTGGTCGTGTCGACGTAGCCGTCAAATCCACCGCGGGCCACCGCCGCGATGTCGAGCGCTGCGGCTCCCATCGCGCGGAATTGCTGCCAGCCCCAGTGCGCCGGCGGCAAACCGTTCACGGCGATGATCGACTCCGAAAGCGACGACCGCGGACCGACCAGGATTGGCTGACCATTCCGGTTCGCTCCGCGATCCCGCACAGCGGTGTACCGATCGCTTGTCGCGAGGTTGCTCACCATCGCCACCGTCGGCACGCCATCGCTGACCAAGCACAACGCCGTCGCGCACCACGGCAGCCCCAGGCTGGCGTTCGTCGATCCGTCGAGTGGATCGACCACCACGACGTCACGTCCGAGTTCGCCACCCTGCTGTTGCAGTCCCGATTCCTCGGACAACACGTCGAACCCCGCAGCAAGCAGCGGCTGGACACAGACCTCATCGACATCGAGATCGATGGCGTATTGTCCGGAACGCAGGCCCGACGCGCCCCAATCTGCGTTGGCCCCAACCACCTCAGCGGCGCGGTCACAGATCGACGCGAACAGATCGAGCGTCGCCCTCGCCTCAACCGGTATGACAGAAGCGTCGCTGTTGTTGGTCGAGTCCACGCCACGGACGGTAGTGTCCGGAGCGATGGCAGTCATCGACGTTGCAGGATTCATTGCCGATGTGAAGAGCCAGGCCATCGACTCTGGCTTTCATGTTCACGACGAACGACACTTCGTCGAGACATATTCACTCCGCCAGTTGTGGGAAGTCGACCTCCACCCCGAGGAAGCTTGTTCGGGCCCGATCGACCTCCACCTCTCACTTGATGTCGATCCCAGGGCGATGCTCGGGTTCGAAGACGAGGTGATGAAGCTCGATGACCTCGACGACCCACCACCGCACGGCTTCAGCTTTCCATTGCTGTTCACGTGGACGTTGCCGCCCCTTCCCGAACCGCCCGACCTGCTGGTGCTCGCTACGGACCTCGCTGGCATCGGCGGCATGGACCTTCCCGTCGAGGTGTCCGCCATCGACTCGTTCCCGAGCGTCACCGATGCGCCAGAGCGAAGCCTCTCAATGGTCGCCAAGATGACCGTCGACCTCGCCGACGTCTACATGAATCAGGACCAGGCTGTCACGACTGCACTCGATCGATGCAAACACGTCAGCCTCTACCTGCTCGAGCACGCACCCGCGTGGCTCGGCGACTACTTACACTGAGCCGATGCGAGTTCATGAACTGATCGACATCCTCAGCGACCAACCGCCGGAGACCGAGGTCGAGATTGCCATTGTCGCCCCGGTGGATGCCGACAATGATGACATCACGGTCGACCGATACTTCGTTGACGGTGTGCTCCCCTGGCAAGATGCCGAGGACGACGAGGAGAGCGACAATCCGGGCGAGCTCACCATTTGGCTGGTCGGCGGCGAAGAGCCCGACGTCAACGCCTTCCTGGACGCGATCGAACAACCCGACGCCTGAACATCACCGATGAGGTCTGTCCTCGTCTGTGATTCCAGGGGTGTTAGCTCAGTTGGTTAGAGCAGCGGACTCATAATCCGTCGGTCCCGGGTTCGAGCCCCGGACGCCCCACCAGTCGCATCCACTGCCCGAAAACGACGAAGGCCCACCGGCTTGCGGTGGGCCCTCTTCGTTGGCTCCGGGGGTGGGGCTCGAACCCACGACAAGCGGATTAACAGTCCGCTGCTCTGCCAGCTGAGCTACCCCGGAAGGCAGGAGCCGAGGCGAGGCTATCGGTCAGAGACCGACCCTCCCACTCTCGATTCGAGGTCTATTCGACCTCGAGGAATTCTCTGAGCCGTTGGCTTCGTTGGGGGTGGCGGAGCTTGGCCAAGGTCTTGGCCTCGATCTGGCGAATTCGCTCACGCGTCACACCAAATTCCTTGCCGACCTCTTCGAGCGTTTTGGCCTGGCCGCCGTCGAGACCAAACCGCAACCGGACAATGTCCTGCTCACGCTCTGAGAGTTCACCGAGCACTTCACCGACCGCGTCAGACAGCATCACTTTGGCCGCAGCGTCGGCCGGGCTGACGACAGAGTCGTCCTGGATGAAATCGCCCAAGTTCGACTCGTCTTCCTCGCCGACCGGCGAATCGAGTGACAACGGATCTTGCGAATAGCGCAGCAGTTCACGGACTCGATCCGGCTCGAGTTGGACGCGTACCGAGATCTCTTCGATCGTGGGTTCACGCTCCAATTCTTGGTGCATCGAACGCTTCGCCCGCGTGACACGGTTCATGTGCTCGACCATGTGGACTGGAATGCGAATCGTGCGGGCCTGATCTGCAATCGATCGAGTGATCGCCTGACGAATCCACCAGGTGGCATACGTTGAGAACTTGAAGCCCTTGGTGTAGTCGAACTTGTCGACCGCACGCATCAGACCCAGGTTGCCCTCTTGGATGAGGTCGAGCAGTTGCATACCCCGGCCCGAATAGCGCTTGGCGATGCTGACGACGAGGCGCAAGTTGGCTTGCGTGAGTTCGCTCTTGGCTCGCTCACCCCGATTGACCGCACGGGTCAGCATGCGCCCCTCGACACCATCGATGGGCTTGCCAGCTTCGGCCGCCTCGTCGATCTTGCCCGCAGCGATCAGCCCTTCTTCGATCAACTGCGCCAGGCGGCGCTCATCGTCGGTCGTGAGTAAGTCGACCTGACCAATCTCACGCAAGTACATCCGGACGGCGTCAGAGGTCCCGCCCTCGCCCTTCGGCGACGACTTCTTCATCCGCCGCCCCCGTCGCCGACTGAGCAGCTTCTCGTCCGCGTCGTCAGGAAGCGGTGCTTCCACCGGCTCGACGGTGACCTTGTGCAAGATGTCCGCGACCTCGTCGTGATCGTCGCCGTGCCCCTCGACGGCATCGTCGATGGTGATGCCGTGTTCGGCCATCTTCGACTGCACATCGACCAGCACGTCCCCGGTCAATTCGACGTGCCGGAGGACAAGCGTCAAGTCTTCGGCATGCACCTCACCAGATTCACGACCCTTGGCGACAAGCTTGTCCCACTCTTTGGCCTCAACACCCAAGAAGGGCGCGGCAGACACGCTCTCTGTGGGGTCACCAGCATCAGTGTTCCCCATCTGTGCGTTCCTCTGATCGTCGATGAAGCCAACCTAGCAATGACTCAGCCGCGGCGAGAGCGCGAGTGGGCTCGGTGTCTTGCAGCGCTTCGAGGTCGAGACGCGCCTGACGATCCTCGACCATCCCCTCGGGATCGATCACACGCACCCGCTGCTGCAACTCCCGACGACAGGCTGCTCCGATCAATGTGCGAGCTTCGACGTCTGCGACGAGGTTGAGGTCGACCACAGCGGCACGTTCGAGAATGTCGACAGCATCGGGAGGGGCAATCTCAATCGCCTTCGAGAGATCTCCGCCAGCCTCGCCAAGTGCGATGAACGCCATGCGGTTGACGTCATCGTCGAAGAGCTCTGCCAACAGCCACGGAGCGATCGAGTCCCAGTCTTGAACGAGCAGCACGAGGGCCGCAAACTCAGCATTTTGTACCGGACCTCGCGACCGCTTCTGCTGCACCTGAATGGCGGGACGCCGAGTTCCGCGCTCGGCCAGACGAACCATGTCGCTGACCGGCATCGACAGCTCCGCGGCGACTTCGCCGGCGTAGAGCATGCGGATCGACTTGTTGGGATGTTCGTTGACGACTGCCATCGCATCCTCAGCGAGTCGGACCCGGTGCTCGGGTGAGTCCTTCGGCCGACCGCGCATCGTGCGATCAAGTCGGAACTTGAGGAACGGCACCGGCTTGTCGACGGCTGCCACCAAAGCCTCCGGTTGCGACGAAGCCAGGTCACCAGGATCCTTACCGTCAGGGAGCCGAGCGACCAGCACTTCAACCTTGTGCTTCTCTTCCCACTCGTAGAACCGTTCCGCGGCTCCCTGACCAGCAGCGTCAGCGTCGAACGACAGCACCACTTTGCTGGCGTACCGTTTGAGCAGACGCACGTGTTCCTCGGTGAGCGCCGTGCCACAGGTGGCAACGGCGCGAGGCACGCCGGCACGATGGAAGCCGATCACGTCCGTATACCCCTCGCACACCACGACCTGGTCCTTCTTGGCGATATCGGCCTTTGCCCAGTTCAGCCCGTACAGCGTCTTGCTCTTCATGTAGATCGGCGTCTCCGCGCTGTTCTTGTACTTCGCTGGGTCGTCAGAGCCGGGAAGGATGCGCCCGCCGAACGCCAGCGCCTCGCCCGATTCGGAGAAGATCGGGAACATCACGCGACCGCGGAACGCGTCTTGCATCTTGTTGCGCCGGTTACGAAACGACAGCCCGACATCCTGCATCACATCGGCAGGCGCACCGAGATTGCGCGAGAGCTGATCCCAATCATCGGGAGCCCAACCAAGTTTGAACTGCCGAGCGATATCACCAGCCAGACCGCGCCGCCGCAAATAGTCGCGGGCGGCTCGAGCATCAGGAGATTCCAGCAGCCGCTGGTGATACCACTCGACCGCGTCGTTCATCGCTGCCGTCAGTTTCTTGCGGCGCGAGCGCTCTTCGGACTGTCCCGACGTCGTGTAGTTGAGTTGGATACCCGCCTTGGCCGCGAGGTGTTCGATTGCACCCGGAAAGTCAAGGTGCTCGATCTCTTGGATGAACGTGAAGACGTCACCGCCCTTGTCACAGCCGAAACACTTGTAGCGGCCCCGTTCCTCGGTGACGTTGAACGAGCCGCTCTTCTCTGCGTGAAATGGACACAGGCCGACCCAGTTCCGGCCGACCCGTTTGAGCGCGACGTACTGCTGGACGGTGTCGACAATCGACACGGTCGACCGCAGCCGCTCGATGTCTTCGTCGACGATCCCCATGCCTTCAGACTACGGCGTCGGCCTTGTCGCTGGAGGCGAATCGTCAGCGCCGTCGCCACCACCGACCACCAGGCCGGCCGCGACCATGGCCACCACCGCGGCAATCGCTGCGAGCATCGCGACCCTCGACGTCCGGCTGGCCCGAGGCGGCAACGGACGATCAGCAAAGTCGGCCTCGTCAAATTCGTCGGCGTCGTCAAACTCATCGTCGTAGATGGACACGTACGCCAGGATACGGCCGTGACATCGCCGGGCTCGGACGCGAACAAGGATCACGAAGCAGCCGATCCGAACGAACGACTTGAGGTTCTCCGTTCTTTGAGCTACTTCGAGGAAGAGGCGAGAACCGCCTGCGCCGCAGTGAGCCGAGCGATGGGCACCCGATACGGCGAGCACGACACATAGTCGAGTCCAATCTCGTGGAACAGCTCGATCGAAGCCGGGTCGCCACCATGCTCACCACAGACGCCCATCTTGAGTCCTGGTACAGCCTCCCGGCCCTGTTCCACAGCCAGGCGGAGCAGGGCCCCGACACCGAACTGATCGATCGTGTCGAACGGGTTGGCTGGGAGCAGACCGAGATCGAGGTACGCCGGCATCATTCGGGTCTCGACATCATCACGGCTGAAACCGAACGTCAACTGCGTCAGGTCGTTCGTGCCGAAGGAGAAGAAGTCAGCATCGTGGGCGATATCGCCAGCCCGCAGCGCTGCCCGCGGCGTCTCAATCATCGTGCCAATGGTGATGTCGCTGTGATCAGACTGTGTGGCCTCGATCTCAGCTTCGACCCACGATCGAGCGAGCGCAAGCTCTGGTCGGGTGACGGTCAGCGGAATCATCACCTCGACAATCGGATGCAGCCCTGCGTCGCGCAGCGTCTGCACCGCAGCCAGAAGTGCTCGCACCTGCATCGCATACAGGCCGGGTTTGAGCACACCGAGGCGCACGCCGCGTGTACCAATCATCGGGTTGTGCTCGGCCCACGTACGCGCGGCGCGTAACTCTTGCTGCTCGACATCAGACAACCCCTCGGTCGCTTCCTTCAACGTCAACTCGGCGACCGATGGCAGGAACTCGTGCAGCGGAGGATCGAGCAGGCGCACCGTGACGGGCAAGCTGTCCATGGCGCGCAGGATGTCTTCGAAGTCAGCCTGCTGTACCCGACCAAGCTCCTCGAGCGCTGCTCCTTCTTCGTCGGCATCGCGAGCAAGAATCATTCGACGGACCACAGGGAGTCGGTCTGCCGCGAGGAACATGTGCTCGGTTCGGCAAAGCCCAATCCCTTCGGCGCCCAGCTCGCGGGCCTTCATCGCATCGTCTCCGGTGTCTGCGTTCGCGCGGACGGCAAGGTGACCTGCTCTGATCTCGTCCGCCCAACTCAGCAGCGTAAAAAACTCCTCTGGCGGCCCGCCAGATGCGGTCGCCATCTCGCCGAGCACAACATCACCCGTCGCCCCATCGATCGAGATGACGTCACCCTCCTCCACGACGACATCGCCGACGCTGAAACAGCGATCGCCGATCACGATTGTGTCGGCGCCGACCACTGCGGGCGTACCCCAGCCGCGGGCGACGACGGCAGCATGGCTCACGAGCCCACCGCGTGTCGTCAGGAGCCCATTTGCCACCATCATCCCGTGCACATCTGCCGGCGTCGTTTCGTTGCGCACGAGCACGACGTCTTCGCCTCGGTCCGCGGCATCGGCAGCATCGTCGGCTGAGAAGTAGACCTTGCCGACACCTGCACCGGGTGACGCACCCAATCCTGACGTCAGGGCCACGGCCGCTGCCTCAAACTGCGCGTGGATCACATCATCGAGATCCGCCGCCGTGATCGAAAGAACTGCTTTCGCCCGTTCCGCAGCCGTGTCCCCACCCGCCAACGCAGCGGTGACCGCCAACCGCAACGAGTCAGCTCCTGTTCGCCAGTCCTTCATCCTGGCAACACTGCCATGTCTCCAGCCGATCACGGGACTCCATGCGTCCATCAACGACACCGGACCGCCGGGCTGACGCCCGTAGCATGGCCCCAATGTTCACGCTGCTCGGCTTCAAAGTGCATGTGCAGCCCGGCTTCGTGATGTTCATGGCACTCATCGTCATCGTGTACGGGGACGAGTTCGGGTTGTGGCTGGCCGGGGCCATCGCCGTGTTCACGATCATTCACGAACTCGGCCATGCCGTCTCGGCTCGCCAGAATGGCGCTCACGCAGAAATTTCTCTCGGCTTTCTCGCCGGCTATGCGTCGTATGCACCCACGCGCCCGATCTCGCGCCTCGGTCACGCCGTCATCTCATTCAGCGGACCAGGAATCCACATCGCCAGCAGCATGGCGCTGTTGCTAGCTCTCGGCGCCAACCCGTTGGACCGTTCGTCGTTCGACGCCAACGCCGCAACCTCAGCGATCTGGTGGGCCGGGCCAGTGATCGGCGCGCTCAACTTGATTCCGATCTTGCCACTGGATGGCGGTCACATCGTGTTGCAGGGCCTTGACCGCCTTTTTCCCGGCCGCTCAGATCGCATCATGCTGCTGTTCTCCATCACCGTGACAGGCATCGCTGCTGCGGTGATGTTCGTCAGCCCCAATCTGCGCGGCTTTGGTATCTTCATCGCGTTCTTGATGGTCACGCAGTTACAGATGCTGGGTGCCTCGAAGGAACCGCAGTCACCCTGGATCTCGGCGAACAATGCGCTCGAAGCCGGCAAGGAGAACCGTGCGCGGCGACTGCTGGTCGCGGCTCTCAGCCACTCCCGGCCCGACGCAGTACCGATGGCGCTTGCGCTCGAGTCCGGTCAGCTTCGTGCGCTGGTCGAGCTGCTCCCCGACCCCAAACCGTTTGGGGACCCCACCAACGAATATCTGCTCGCCAACATTCTGATCTCGCTCGGCGAGTTCGAAGACGCCGCGCACTACGCGGCAGGCAGCTTCGAACGGAACCCGAACACGCTGAGCGCATCAGCGGTTGCGCGTGCTTCCGGGGCGTTAGGAGATCAGGGCACAGCGATCGGGTGGTTGCGCGCGGCTGCCAACGTCGGCACTTCGCCGGCCGGGCTCGCATCGGTTATCGACGGATCTCCCGAGTTGATCGGCCTGCGAGAACACCCCGAAGTGCAGGCCATCCGTCGCACGCTGTCGCGCGTCTAATTCAGATCTCAGTCCAGGTGGGCGGGCAGGCGGCCCACGTCATTGCCGCGCTTCACGTAGGCCAGGGCCGTGGTGCCGCTGACGCTGGTCACCTCGGCGAGGTCGTCAATGCGCTCGCCGACTGCGGTGCCATCGGGGACGTCAAGGATCCGAAGTGTCTTCGGCGCGTCGGCACCACGGCTATCCATTCTCTCGACCAGTTCCTGTCCTGGGTAGCAACCCTTGGTGAAGTTGACCGACAGTGGAACGACGCCCGTCACCGCAGGAATCGTCTCGCCCGAAACGATCTCGGCGCCCATCCGAGGCCAACCGGCAGCGATGCGAGCTGCTTCGTGGCCAGCTGACGGCGCCGAGTTCTCGGCGGGCACCAGCGACGAGTCGGCCTTGACGCGAATCTTGAATCGATTGATTCGTGCCTCGAGTGTCTCGCCGAACCCTGCGTCCGTGTCGAGGACGAACGTCAAGTCGGCAGTCCTCGTGATTCGGGCCAGGACGTCAATCTTCCCGTTCGGCGCAAGCACCAGCGTCCATCGCGTCTCACCAACCTCGATGTCCCGGATCTCCTGCGCGATCTGCGACTGCAGATACGTGAGGGCGTCATCGCCTTCGACAGTGAGACGATCGCGGGCTGATTCGTCGATGAATGGCAGGTCGGCGGAATTCTGCATCGGCCCAGTCTGGACCGAGCCGAGCGATCTGGCACACTGCGATGCAATGAGCAATGACCACTTCGACGCGAGCTCAGATCGACAGGGGTTCGGCCGCGACGGACTCGATCAACTCGCACAACGAGCCGTTGACGCCGTCCTGCGTCTCGTGCGGCGGGCCTCCGCGCTCGCGACCGGCGTGTTGTTTCTGACGATCGTGATCAGTGTGGGCGGGTTCTTCCTCGGTATCGCCGCACTCGACGGCGGCATCGAAACGGTGTGGACCGTCCTCGGCGCCGTGTTTGCCTTCATTGCCATTGCCTCAGTAACCACGGCCCTTTCGCGGCTCCGCTCGGTGCGCAAAAACACCGACGCGCTCCTCATCGAGATTCGCTCGCTGATCGCCGGCAACACGCAAACGCAACGCACCGTCATCGAGACCATCGAATCAACCGACGCGTCGCAAGGCGACAGTGTCGTTGCCGTTTCACGCCAGTTCTTCTCTCTGCAAAACGAAGTTGGCGATCGCTCTGGTCAGTTCAAAAGCCTCGGCCTCGCGCTCACCGCCGTGACCAGCTTCGCAGGACTCATTGCCCTCGCGACCATGATCACGTTCGTGTTCGCCGGCCTCAGCGTGATTTTTCTGATCGCCCTCGCCCTGTAAGGGTCAGGCTTGCGTGCCCGCTTCGCGTCGCGCCGCTGTCATGCGGCGCGCACCGGGAATCGCTGCCAGCAGGGCTGCGGCCTTGTTGCGGCACTCGAGGTCTTCGTCGTCCGGCACCGAGTCAGCCACAACGCCGGCCCCAGCCTGCAGGCTTGCCGTTTTACCGTCGCCCGTGACAAACATCGTACGAATCGCGATGGCCGTGTCGAGGTTGCCGGACCAGTCGATGTAGCCGACCACTCCCCCGTACGGTCCACGCTTGACCGGCTCGAGTTCATCGATGATCTCCATCGCTCGGACCTTCGGTGCACCCGACAGTGTTCCTGCTGGCAACGTGGCACGCAGTACATCGATCGGCCCGAGCTCATCGCGCAATTCCCCCGACACCTGCGAGGTCATGTGCATCACATGGCTGTACCGCTCGAGCGTCATCAGCTCATCAACGTGCACGGTGCCGAACTTCGACACCCGGCCGACATCGTTGCGGGCAAGGTCAACCAACATCACGTGCTCGGCGCGCTCTTTTGGATGCTCCTGCAACTCAGCGGCCATCAGGCGATCATGCTCGTCCGTCTTGCCGCGCCGACGCGTCCCGGCGATCGGCCGGGACACCACCTTGCGGTCGAGCAATTGCACCATCGGCTCGGGCGACGACCCGACGATCGTCAGCTCATCGTGCTTGACGTAGTACATGTAGGGCGACGGATTCACCTGCCGGAGCACGCGATAGAAGTCGAACGGATCGGCCTCGAGTTCAATGTCGTACCGCTGGGCCAGCACCACTTGAAAAATGTCGCCGGCGACGATGTAATCCTTTGCAGCTTCGACGGCGCGTTGATACATCCCGTTCGGCATCGTCGATGCGAGAACGGGGAGGTCGTCTTCGAGAGATGGCGGGGCGACCGGCGTGTATGGCAGCGGTTGCGCCAGCTGTTTGACCGCCTCGCTGACCCGCTGAACGGCCGCGTCGTAGGCCGTGTCGAGGTCAACTGCGCTCAGGCCAAGCGTGGGGACGCTTTCGATGAGGTAGACCCGCTGCCGCCAGTGATCGAATGCGGCAAGCGAACCAATGACAGACATCACCGCGTCGGGGTAGCTTCGGTCGTCGTTCGGCGTTCCAGGCAGGTGCTCGACCTCACGAACGATGTCGTAGCCGAGGAAGCCCATAATGCCGCCGTGTAGCGGCGGAAGGTCAGGGAACGACGGACTGCTGTACGCGCCGAGCAGCGCTTCCAACGCAGCAAGCATTCCATCGCCAGTCGGAATGCCGTCAGGCACCGGGCCATCGATCTCAACGGTGCCATCGCGCAGGATCAGCGTGGCCGACGGGTTGCGACCGACGAATGAGAAACGGGCCCACCGCTCGGCGCCTTCGACCGACTCAAGCAGGAAGCCGGGGCCGTCACCAACAAGCTTGGTGTACGCGGCAACCGGCGTTTCGAGATCAGCAAGCAACTCAGTCCATACGGGCACCACCGTGTGCTCGGCGGCGTGCGCGTGGAACTCGGCCCGTGTCGGTTGGAACTGCATCAGCCGAAGCTGCTGAAGAAGCAGGTGCGCGCACCGGTGTGGCAGGCACCTGCGCCTTCTTGCTCGACCTTGAACAGCAACGCGTCAGCGTCACAATCGTAGAACGCTTCTTTGACGAACTGGCGATCACCGCTGGTGTCACCCTTGCGCCAAAGTTCCTGACGGCTGCGTGACCAGTAGACCATGCGTCCCTCGGCGAAGGTCATCTTCAACGACTCTTCGTTCATCCACGCGAGCATCAAGATGTCGCCGCTATCGACATCCTGGGCAATGGCCGTGATCAGGCCGTCGCTGTTGTATTTGAGTCCGGCCAACTGCTCGTCGGTCGCTGCGATCGTGATCCCGTCAGGCATGAATCCAGCCTACGGACGTGGCGGCCGCTCCATCCGGTCAGATTTCAGCTGTCGACGATTTGTGACACCTGCACGGCCGACTCAGCATTCGTGAAGTTCGGAACGTCAGCGAGCGCCTCGCCTGCGCTACCCATGCCAGCTTGCATGGCTTCCATCGACTCGAAGTACAAGTTGCCGACCGCGATGTACGGACCGTTGATGCCGGACTCGATGTCCCATCTCGCCGGCTTGATCGTACGGTCGACGATTTCCATGTGCTTGGTCTTGTAGTAGTCCATGTCGAATGTGGCATCGTCGCCGCTCGGGTACATGACGCTGACTTTGATCATCGGTTGCTCCTGGTGTTGTTGAAACGGCCAACGTAGGCCATCACGACCCTCCGAACGCGCAGCGGACTAGAGATAGAGCCCGGTGGATGCTTCGATGCGCTCTGCGGCAACCGCGTGGAGCTCACGCTCGCGGAGCATGACGTAGTCCTCGCCCTGAACTTCAACCTCGTACCGATCGTCGGGACTGAACAGCACCTTGTCGCCAATCTCACAGCTCCGAACGTTTTGTCCCTGCGCCACGACGGTCGCCCAGACGAGACGTTTCTGAACCTGCGCCGTTGCCGGAATCACAATCCCGCCGGATGACTTACGGTCAGTGCCCTTGTCCGAGACCTTCACGAGCACGCGGTCGTTGAGCATTTTGATCGGCAGCTTGTCGTCAACGCTCGATGTGGGGCCAGCCATGGGCGCCGAGGGTACCGTGGCATTGTCATGACGCGAACCGTGCAGTTCACCACCTCTGATGACGTCACCCTCAACGGCGACCTGTCCATCCCCGACGCTCCCCGGGCCGCCGCGATTATTTGCCATCCGCATCCGCAGCACGGCGGCAACCGACAGAACAACGTGGTGCAGGTGCTCTTCGATGCACTCCCCGGCGCAGGGATCGCGGCGCTGCGTTTCGACTTCCGAGCGGCGTTCGACCACGGCCGAGGCGAACGGCTCGATGCCACGACAGCAGTGGACTTCGTGTCCGCCGAGGTGCCGGGCGTCCCGCTGTTCGCCGTCGGCTACTCGTTCGGCGCCGCAATAGTGCTCGGATTGGACGACGACCGCCTCGCAGCCAAGGTGCTCGTCGCGCCCCCGCTCGCGGCGATGGATGTGAGCCGGGGCATGGACGTTGCCACGCTCATCCTCACGCCCGCCCACGACCAGTTCTCGTCCCCGGACGCAACTGAGGCGATCATCTCGGAGTGGCCACAGACCACCCACGAGACCATCGCCTCAGCAGATCACTTCCTTGTCGGCCGCACCGCGCACATCGCGGAACACACCCTGAAATTCCTCACCACCTGATCGTTTGTGTCCGAGATTCTGCGGACCGGTCCGCAGAAATCCCGACGCAAACAATGCACGCAGGGATCAGCGCTTGACGGCGGCTCGCATCTCTTCGTCGACCTCGTCGGTGATCAACGGGATCACGTCGATCGCGGCGAAGTTTTGCTCAACCTGGCTGACCTTCGACGCTCCGGTGATGACGCTCGACACCATCGGGTGTTTCGCCGCCCAGGCAAGCGCCAACTGCGCCATCGAGCAATCAAGGCGGTCAGCGATGGGACGCAGATTCTCGACCTGTGCCAGCGCGTCGCCGTCAGACAGACGGTCTTGCAACCACTCGTAGCCGGCGAGGGCACCGCGGGAGTCCTCGGGAATGCCGTCCTTGTACTTGCCGGTGAGCAAGCCAGACGCCAGCGGGCTCCAGATGGTGTTGCCGTAGCGGTAGTCCTCCCACAGCCGGGCATAGTTCTTCTCGACGTTGCGTCGTTCGAGCAGGTTGTACTGGCTCTGCTCGGTCACCGGCTTGTGCAGGTGATGCTTGTCGGCGATTTCGATGGCGCCACGAATCTCTTCGGCCGTCCACTCGCTGGTTCCCCAGTACGTGGCCTTGCCGGACGACACGATGTCGCTCATTGCCCGCACGACTTCCTCAAGCGGCGTCTCGGGATCGCAGCGGTGGCAATACAAGACATCGACGAAGTCGTGCTGGAGGCGTTCGAGTGATGCATCGATCCCTTGCATCAGGTACTTGCGGTTGAGCGTGTTCCGCATGTTCGGTGTCTCACCGTTGATGCCCCAGTAGAGCTTGGTAGTCAGGACATAGGACCAGCGTTCCCATCCGAGGTCGCGAAACGCTTTGCCCATGATCTCTTCGCTCTTGCCGCCGGCATACGCCTCGGCATTGTCGAAGAAGTTGCAGCCGGCCTCGCCCGCGGCCTCGATGCACTCGGTGGCCAGCGTGTTGTCGAGCTGGGTGTCGAAGGTGACCCAACTACCGAGCGACATGATGCTGACCTTCATGCCGGTGTTGCCGAGGCGCCGGTATTCCATGTTGGGATTGACTTTGGGGGTTGCCATGACCGGACAGTACCCAAGCAGCAAGCTGTCCGTCGTGCCGACCGAACAGAGCGCACGTCAAACCACCGCCTTTTCGTGCGCTTGGCGTGATCGGCGACGCGACCAATCAGATCTGCGCGGCGAGTCCCCCGGCGCGGTCAGCGGCAATTTGTTCGGCCATCTGGGCAACTGCTGCCCCGCGCATCTTTCGGATCGTCACCGCATAGGCCTTGCTATCAAGCGCAGCAAACTCAGTGGCCTGAGCAATCGCCGCGTCGAGCACCGCGTCCGGGGCGACAGCCTCGTCAAGGTAGCCAGCATCGACCGCGCCCAAAGCGTCGGTGATCCGCGCCGTCGGAATCGCTCGCTGGAGATGTCGCTGACTCAGCCGCTCGCCCGCAAGGGTCAGCGCCCAGTCCGGAAGTGTCATACCGATGGCCACCTCATTGAGGCCGATCTTGCAGGGCTGATCGGCTCCAATTCGAACATCGCACGCCAACAGGATCAACGCGCCCGCGGCCAGGGCGTGGCCCGTGCACGCTGCGACGACGGGCACTTTGGCCGCATAGATCGAGCGGCAGAGCTCGCCACCGTTGGCGACCAGATCGGCCATCGCGGCCATGTCGCCGGCCAGCATCACGGTGAGGTCGAACCCGGCGGAGAACTTGCCCTCGCGGCCGTGCAGCACCACGGCGTGAATGCTGTCGTCGCCTTCCGCCTCGCTGATTGCTTCGCTGATCGCGATGATCATGTCGTTCGACAACGCATTCGCCTTGCCGTCGTCCAGATGGCAGATCAGGACGCCCGCGCGCCGTTCCGTCGTGACCAATGCATCGCTCATTCCCTGAAAGTTACGCACTCACAACGTTTGTGTACGAGTTTCTGCGGACCGGTCCGCAGAAACCCCGACACAAACGGGAAGGAGTGACGGGAAGGAGTGACGGGCTCAGACGCCGGCGGGGCGCACGGTGATGCCGGCGGCGGTCATCACGTCTTTGGCTTCGGCAACCGTGTGCTCACGAAAGTGAAAAATCGACGCAGCCAAGACAGCATCGGCGCCGCCCTGGGTCACGCCATCGGCCAGGTGTTCAAGCGTGCCGACTCCCCCGCTGGCGATGAGTGGGACGTTGACCCGATCAGCGATTGCTCGAGTCAGGTCGAGATCGAAGCCTTCGCGAGTGCCATCACGATCCATCGACGTGAGCAGCAACTCACCGGCACCCAGCCGCACCGCCTCTGCAGCCCAGTCGACCGCATCAATGCCGGTCGGGGTGCGCCCGCCGTGCAGGTAGACCTCCCAGCCATCGGCCGGTACCTCGGGAGCGGGGCCGCTGACATCGCCGTCGGGGCGACGTCGACGAGCGTCGATGGCGCACACCACACATTGGGAGCCGAACTCGGCTGCAATCTCAGTGATCAGCTCTGGCCGTTGCACGGCTGCGGTATTGACGCTCACTTTGTCGGCACCGGCACGGAGCATGCGTCGAGCGTCTTCGAGCGTTCGAATGCCACCGCCGACCGTGAACGGGATGTAGACCTGCTCGGCGACGCGATGCACCATTTCAATCGTGGTCTCACGGTTGTCGCTCGAGGCAGTGATGTCGAGAAACACCAGCTCATCGGCACCCTCGAGGTCGTAGCGGGCCGCGAGCTCGACCGGGTCGCCAGCGTCACGTAGGTCGACGAAATTGGTGCCCTTCACGACCCGGCCATCAGCCACGTCGAGACATGGGATGACGCGCGCCGCCTTCATCGGTCGGCTCCTTGCGCCCGGGCCAATGCAGCCAGGCCTGCCGCCACCGTGAAGCGACCCTCGTAAACCGCCTTGCCGGTAATGACACCGCCGAGTCCAGGAATTGCCGCCAACACCTCGATATCGGCGAGGCTCGACACCCCTCCGGACGCAATGACGGGCGCGCCGGCGAGTTCTGCGGAGCGAGTGAGTCCCTCGACGTCCGGTCCTTCGAGCATTCCGTCGCGACCGATGTCGGTGATGACGAAGACATCAGCCGTTGGGAAGCGCTCGTACGCATCATCGAGCATGACGCCACTTCCCTTCGTCCATCCGTGCACCGCAAGTTCACCGCTGCGATGGTCGAGGCCGACAGCGACCGGCACCACCTCTGAGGCCAATGCAACCAAGGCGGGGTCGCGCACCGCGGCCGAGCCCATGACCACGCGGGCCACGCCGGCATCGGCGAGCTGACGGGCATCGTCGACCGAACGCACGCCACCGCCCGTCTGCACCCGGCTCGTGCCCTGGACTGCAGCAGCGATAGCCGCAACGACCGGCCGGTTGACGGGGTCACCCGACTTCGCGGCGTCGAGGTCGACAACGTGAATCCACGGCGTCCCGGCATCGGCGAAGCCGCGCGCCATCGCAACCGGATCGGTGCCGTACTCGGTCTCATCGGCGTAATCGCCCTGCCGGAGCCGGACGACGCGCCCTCCAAGCAGGTCAATGGCCGGGTACAACTCGATCATGCCGATACCTCGTTGCTCGGTACTGCCGATGTTGCTGCGGATCGAGCGCACACCTCGACGAAGTTCGACAGCAACGCCAGTCCGGGCGCGCTCGACTTCTCTGGATGGAATTGAGCAGCAAACACGTTGTCAAGCCGGAACGCGGCGTTCAGCGTGGTCCCGTACTCGACCGTTGCGACCACAACAGCCGGATCATCGGGCACGCCGTGCAGTGAGTGCACGAAGTACAGCCAAGGCTCGTCACCGAGACCGACGAGCATCGGGTCGGCAGCGACGATGTCAAGACGATTCCACTGCATCTGCGGGATCTTTGGTCCAGCGACCGGCTCGGTCGGGATCCACGTAATCGTTCCTGGGATGACGCCAAGACCACGCGCTTCAGGGTTTTCCTCAGACTGGCTGAACAGCATCTGCATACCGACACAGATGCCAAGAAACGGACGCCCAGACGCAACCGCATCGAGCGCCGGCTGTTCCAGACCGCTCGACCGCAGGGCGTCCATACAAGCGCCAAATGCCCCGACACCGGGCAGCACCACGCCGTCGGCATCCGCGATGACCTCGGGGTCAGCGGTCAAACGCGCATCGGCGCCGCCTCGCTCGAGTGCCTTTTGCGCCGAATGAACATTGCCGATCCCGTAGTCGAGTACCGCGACCAGCGGCCGCACCCCGCCCGGTGAAGCAGCGGCCGTCACAGCACGCCCTTGGTCGACGGCACCCCACCTGCATCATCGATGCGAACGGCGTCACGAAGCGTGCGCGCCAACCCCTTGAAGGTTGCCTCGATGACGTGGTGGGTGTTGCGCCCCCGGATCATCTCGACGTGCAGAGTGATGCCAGCCGACGTGGCGAACGACGAGACGATGTGCTCTGCCAGTTGCGGGTCGAATGCAGGGTCGCCGAGCGGCAGGCTCTCAGGCATGTCGACGTGCCACTCGACATGCGGACGGCCCGAAAGGTCGAGCGCGACGTCGATCAGGGCCTCATCGAGCGGATAACGGCCGCTTGCAAAACGTCGGACGCCGGCTTTGTCACCCAGAGCTTCGGCGAAACACTCCCCGAGCGTGATCGCCACGTCTTCGACCGTGTGATGCGTGTCGATGTGTAAGTCACCGACTGCCTGCACTCTGAGATCGAACCCGCCGTGGCGGCCAAGCTGATCAAGCATGTGGTCGTAGAACGGAATGCCGGTTGAAATGTCGGTCGTGCCGGATCCGTCGAGGTCGATCGAAACCTCGATCGATGTCTCCTTGGTCGAGCGGCTACGGCTGGCGGTGCGACTCATCGGTCGGCTCCATTCTGTTCGGTCTGGGGATGACTGCGAAAGTCAGCGGTAGAAGCACTGAGTACATCGGAGAGCGCACTCAGGAATTCGGAGTTTTCGTCGCGTGTGCCAACGGTGACGCGCAGGCAGTTCGCCAGACGCGGCCAGCCCGAACAGTCACGGATCAACACGCTGCGGTCGACGAGGCCCTGCCACACCGCACGGCCGTCGTGGCCGTCAGGCCGAAACAAGACAAAATTCGCTCCACTCGGAATCACCGTGAGGCCCAAAGCCTCGAGTTCAGAACTGATCCGCCCGCGCTCAGCAACAATCTGTGCGACCCGATCATCCATGTCCTCGACATAACGCAGCGCGAGCCGACCAGCGATCTGCTTCACCGTGTCGAGGTGGTACGGAAGCACCACTTTCTCAAGCTCGGCGACCAACCAGGTCGGACCAACGAGGTAACCGAGACGCGCTCCCGCCATCGACCACGTCTTAGAGAACGTGCGGGTGACCACCAGCGGCGTGTCTTCGTCAACGAGATCGAGTGCCGTCCAGTCGGCGAACTGGGCGTAGGCCTCATCGACAACGACAAGGCCGGGTGCGAAGTCGAGGAGCTGCTGTACGCGATCGGCCGGCTCGACGAGACCGGTGGGATTATTGGGAGACGTCAAAAAGACGACGTGCGGTTGGTGCTCGGTGAGAACCCGTTCGACTTCGGCAGGGTCAAGCGTGAAATCCTCGGCGCGCTCGCCCTCCACCACGGTGGCACCGGTGATGCGGGCGATCTGTGCATGCATCTGGTACGTCGGCTCGAACGTCGCGACGACGCGGCCGGGACCCGCGTAGGCAAGCAGGACTGTCTGGAGCACCTCGTTGGATCCGTTTGCGACGAAGACCTGTGCCGCATCGACACCGTGGCTCTCAGCGATGGCGACGCGCAACGCCATCGCTGCGCGGTCCGGATATCGATGCCATTCGACTTTCGAGACCTCCGCGGCGACGGCTTCGCGGAACGCGTCAGGTGGCGGTGTCGGTGACTCGTTGGTGTTCAACCGGACACGAACGTCGACCTGGGCCGAGTGATAGCCCTCGAGGGCACGGAGGTCGTCGCGAACAGGAATCACGCAGCTGAAGGGTACCGACGGAGAGGCCCAGCTCTCGGGATCGTTTCGGTCGTTTCGCCCGCCGATAGCGTCGGAGCGTGGCTGCCTCACTCGAACGCACGTCGTCGGAACTCTCGACCATTGCCGACAACGTCGGCCGCTACCGCGAACGGGTAGCTGGTCTCGCCGAGCCGTTCGTCGGTACCGAGCGCGACGACATCGTCGGGGCAATCCACGAAGCGGAGCGCCAACTTCGCTCCGCCGAGCGCACCCTGCAGCGCGCCATTCGCCAAGTCAGCTGAAAACGAAACGACGACCCCTCGGAAGGGGCCGTCGTTCGGCGAGGTCAGGCGGCGGATGCCCGACACTCGCGGCAAACAGGTTGGCGGGAACCTTGTTTGCAGGAAAGACCGTACTCCCCTCCGGGCCGAGGGTCCAACTGGACGGCTCCGCCCGGGCAAAAGGGCAGGAAGCTGGACCGGTAACCTGGCCCCGTGCGATGTCTTGAGATCAAACGTCAGATGGAAGATGATGACATCGCCACGGTGAACGAGCTGCTCGACGCTGCAGCGCGCGCCGATGGACGGCGGCCGCTGTCCGATCACCTCTACCTCGACCTCGTCAATGGCGGCCACAACGGGTTCGCCGGGCTGCTTGCATCGGAGCCAGGCCACGATCATCCGGTTGCGTACGCCCAAGTGTCGCGGGGTAACGACTCCTACGCGTTCGAGCTGGTGGTCCATCCGCACCACCGATACGAGATGGCCACGATCGGCCCTGAGCTGATCGACTCCGCCATCGAGGTCATCGCTTCCGACGGGGGCGGGAACGTCAACTGGTGGGTTTACGAACCCACGTCGATGCACCGCCAGCTTGCTGGCGACGCCGGTATGCGTGTCGGGCGCACGCTCCATCAGATGCGCCGCCCGTTGCCCACCGGTATCGCTGTCACGGCGGCAACTCGTGATTTTGTTCCAGGTATCGACGACGACAGTTGGCTGTCGGTCAACAACCGTGCATTTGCGGGCCATGGGGAGCAAGGCGGTTGGACGCTCGAGACGTTCTGCCAACGTCAGGGCGAAGAGTGGTTCGACCCGGCTGGATTCCGCGTCCACGACGTCGACGGCCAGATGGCTGCGTTCTGTTGGACGAAGGTCCATCCAGCGACCGAAACCGAACCAGAGGTCGGCGAGATCTACGTGATTGCGGTCGATCCCGACTTTCACGGGCGTGGCCTCGGCAAGCAACTCACCCTCGCTGGGCTCGAACATCTCAGCGACATGGGCATCAGCACCGCACTGCTCTACGTCGATGCCGACAACACTGCAGCAGTGTCGATGTACGAGCGGCTCGGCTTCTCGGTGTCGGCCACCAACGCAGCGTTTGTGAACGAGGTCGCACCGTCCAACCAATTCGTCCTCGAGAGCAGCGGCAACCGCTGATATGACGGCGAGCAACAACCAGGCACTCCCGCGTTGGAACGTCACCGACGTGCACGAATCGCTCGACGCAAGATCCTTCACAGACGCACTCGAACTCGTCGGCGCTGACGTCGAACGGCTGGCGGTCCTGTTCGACGAACTCGACATCCGCTCGACCGAGCGCAGCATCGAGCCAGCAGACGGCGACAAGGCCGACCGGGCAATCGCTGAGTTCAACCGGGTGTCTGACGCACTCAACCTGCTCGATGCATACGTGTACTCAATCGTGTCGACCGACTCGCGCCACGAGCATGCCCAGGCGGTGATGAGCGAAATCAACACGACCGGATCATCGCTGCGACCGCTGCTCGCCCGCCTTGCAGATTGGGTCGCCGCGTTGGGCGCTGACGAGATTGCCAACGTGAGTGCCGAAGCACGCGAACACCTCGGCCCGCTCCAACGTTTTGCCGAACGCGCGGCACACCAGATGCCGGAGGCCGAAGAACACCTATACGCGGCGCTGAGCACGACCGGCTCAAGCGCTTGGGGACGGCTGCAAAGCGACGTCACCTCCCAGCTCACCGCATCGGTCGCGCTCCCTGACGGCCCTGCGAAGTTGCCGATGCCAGCGGTTCGTGGCCTCGGCACGGATGCCGACCCCATCGTCCGCGAGGCTGCCTACGACGCCGAGATGCAGGCATGGCCCACCATTGAAGTTCCCGTCGCCGCGGCGATGAACGCCATCAAGGGCGAGGCCAACATCATCAACCGTCGACGCAACTGGGCGTCGCCGCTCGATGCGTCGTGTTTTGCCAACAGCGTGAGCCGGACCACGTTCGATGCGATGCACGCTGCGGTCACTGCGTCGCTACCTGACTTCCAACGCTGGATGCGCGTCAAAGCACAGCTGCACGGCCACACTGCCGAGCGCGGCCTGCCCTGGTGGGACCTTGTGGCTCCACTTCCGTTTGTCTCGAGTGCGGTGACGTGGGACGAAGGCATCGGCATCGTGCGCAACGCCTTCACCGAGTACAGCCCATCGCTCGCCGGACTCGTCGATCGCGCGCTGACCGATGAATGGATCGATGCTGCGCCACGCGACGGCAAGCAGGGCGGAGCGTTCTGCATGTCGTTCGGGGGCGACCGATCCCTCGTGATGCTCAATTGGTCAGGGTCGACGGAATCAGCACAAACGACCGCCCACGAACTTGGCCACGCTTACCACAACTCCACGCTTGCGGGCAGAACAGCGCTGCAACGCCGACTTCCGATGGCGCTCGCCGAGACGGCCAGCATCTTCTGCGAGACGCTGGTGGTCGAAGCTGGCCTCGCCCGACTTGAAGGCGACGAACGTTTGGCGTTGCTCGACGTCGACCTGCAAGGGACGAACCAAGTCGTCGTCGACATCCGCTCGCGCTTCCTGTTCGAGACCGAAGTATTCGCCCGCCGCCAGCGCCGTACGTTGAGCGCCGCCGAACTCTGTGAACTGATGAACGAGGCGCAACTCTCTGCCTACGGCGACGGCATCGATCGGGCCACAGCGCACCCATACATGTGGCTCCTCAAGCCGCACTACTACGGCTCCCACTTCTACAACTGGCCTTACACGTATGGGCTCCTCTTCGGGCTCGGCCTGTTTGCCCGGTATCAGGCAGACCCCGAACGGTTCCGGTCCGGCTACGACACCCTGCTGTCTCGAGTCGGCATGGACACCGCTGAGCAGCTCGGCGAGGCATTCGACCTCGACGTCACCGACGAGGCGTTCTGGACCTCGAGCCTCGACGTCGTCCGCGCCCGCATGGCGGAATACGAGCGCCTCGCTGTACCGCATCTCACCTGACCAACTGCACTCAAAGACGACAGGGTGCCTGGCACCAACTCGTCGTCGCACCACGGATAGCGTGACCGAGTGCCCGGACCGACTCGATATGACGTAACGCGCGAAGCGCTTGCCGAGCACCTCGACGGTGAACCGCGCTACCGGCTGGATCAACTCTGGGACGGTCTGTACACCCAACTCGCCGACCCAGCCGACATCACCAATCTGCCCAAGAAGCTGCGCCAGCGACTCGATGATGAGTTGCCAACCGCACTTACTCCGGTGACCGAGTCGGTCGACGAGACCGGCGACACAGTGAAGTTCTTGTGGGAACTCGACGGCGGCAGCCGAGTCGAGACCGTGCTCATGCTGTATCCCGACCGGGCAACGGTCTGCGTGAGCAGCCAGGCCGGCTGCGCCATGGCGTGCGGATTCTGCGCCACCGGGCAGGCCGGATTCACTCGGCACCTGACCGTCGGCGAGATCGTCGAGCAGGTCGTCAGGGCCGCGCAGCGAGCCAAGCAGGCCGATCGCCGCGTGAGCAACATCGTGTTCATGGGCATGGGCGAACCGATGGCCAACCTCACGCCGGTCTGGAAGTCAGTCGAGCGCATTCATGGCGACATCGGTTTGTCGGCCCGACACATCACAATCTCCACTGTTGGCTTGATCCCCGGTATCCGGGCGTTGAAGGACTTGCCGCTACCGGTGAACCTCGCCGTGTCGTTGCACGCAGCCAACGACGAACTCCGGACCGAGATGGTGCCGATCAACAAGCGGTATCCGATCGACGACCTCATCGAGGCATGCAGCGAATACCTGCAAGTCAAGAACCGTCGGGTGAGTTTCGAGTGGGCCATGATCGATGGGGTCAACGACCGCACCAGCGACGCCCGAGAACTCGCTGCACTGTGTCGCCGACTGCAGCCACATGCGCACGTCAATCTGATTCCGCTCAACCCGACGCCCGGTTATCCGACCATGGGGACACCATTGAAGAAGGTCTACGCGTTCCGTGATGCGCTCGAGGAATTTGGCGCCAACGCCACCGTGCGGCAGAACCGCGGCACGGACATCGATGCGGCCTGCGGTCAACTTGCCGCCGGCCAGCCAGTCACCATTACCCCCAAGGTCTGAACACCTTCCCCTACCATCGGGGCATACCGGGGCGCGCAAGATGTGCACGCGAACTCAAGCGATGGGCGCCAGTCAGTCGAGGTACTTGGGGTTGGCGACGCGGAGCTTGTCGACAACAGACTCGAAGAGCACTGCACCGATCTCAGCTTGACGGTGTGCCGCGGCACCGGAACGGATCAGCGCTGCAAGATCAGCCTCGCTGCGTACGCCCAGCGCGTCGAGTCGCTCTTCGTGGGCCACCGCCTGAGCTCCGCCCAGCAACATCTCTCGCTCGACCATCGACAACACATTCACCGCCACTCTGCTGTGAAAGCGGAGATGCCCTGCGACTGACGTGAGCACATCACGCTCGATCCATTCGCGCACTGCCTCGACCAATTCCGCCGACGTCGGCACGTCGTGCGGTCCGCCATCCGCCGTTGCGCCCGACCGCACCGGAACGTCGGCAACGCTGAGCCCGATCCCTGACAAACCGAACAGATCGAGGCCGCCCGGGTCAAGGAGGTCAAACTCGTTTTCGCACACGCGTCGGCCAATTGCAGCCAGCTCGTGGCTGCGCACGGCGCCAGAGCGGTGCGCGTTGGCCTGGAGTGCGCACATGATCCCCCACTTCCACGTGCCGAGCACCTCCCACCAACGGACGGCGTCGGCGTCGACGGTTCCACCCCCCGCTGCCTCGTACGCCGCGAACAGATCAGCGCGTGTGCCGATACCACCCACCGGGTCCGCCCCGCCGAATCGCCACGCCTTGACGCACAGCCACCCAAGATCTTCCATCGGGTCTCCGATGTGAGCGAGCTCCCAATCGATGATCGCGCTGAGCCCTCCGGGACCGACGATCAGGTTGCCGAGCCGAAAGTCGCCGTGCACAAGGCTGCGCCGAGTCTCGGCAGGTCGATGTTCGAGGAGCCAGTTGCGGGTGAACTCGAACACCGGGTGCGGCTCGCCGAGTTCATCGAACACAGCGGTGTAGTGCTCGATTTGGTCAGGATCATCAAGCCCGTCGATGTCGTCGGGGTCGACAGAGTGGATCTGGGCCAGCGCAGCACCACACCGCTCAGCAAAGCTGCTTCGAGCGTCGGCGAACTCGTCGTCGCGCTGAATCTTGCGCGCAATCGTCTCGCCGGAAATCGCCTCGACGATCATGAACGCTCCGCCGTCATCGCGCCGACCCGACGCCACCATGGCCGGCACCGGCACGCCGGACGCACCGGCTGCTGCGACGACTGCGGCCTCGACCATCATGTCTCGAATGTCACCAGCACGCTGCAGCTGGACAACCAGCTGCTGGCCATCGGCGGTGAACCGCCAGGTCTCACGAGAGGCGCCACCCGACAACCGGGTCAGGTCGGCGATCGGTGTGCCAAGCTCGTTGCTCAGCAGTTGACCGAGAACGTCGGACTCGCTCGTCATCCGAGCGAGCCTGGCAGATCAGCAGCCAGCGGCGCGCACCGTGGGGTACGGATTTGTGGGGAGACCGCCGCCTGGCCGAATCTCGAAGTGCAGGTGGGGTGTACTGAACCGAGCATTGCCGGTGTCCCCGTTGTATCCGATGACATCGCCCTGGAAAACGATCCGGCTCTCGCCCACGTAGCTGTCGAGGTGGGCGTAGTAGTAGCGATTGCCGTTGCCGCCGAGGAGCGACACCGCGTTGCCGCCCAGCCGATTGGTCTTGAACGTGGCGAAGCCACTGGTGACCGCATAGATCGGGATGCCACGAGGCGCAATCATGTCGACGCCCTGGTGGCTCCGCCCACCAGAGCGGGGTGCGCCCCAAGTGTCAGCGAATGCCGAACCCGGCATCGGGCAGATGATGTTGTCGAGATAGCCAGCGCCAGTGTCGATGGGGCGGGCGTTGCTGCCACTCCCGCCGACACCCGTTCGACCACCGCTCGTGCCGCCTGACGCGCCATCGTTGGTGGGGACTTCGGTGGTCGAAGGCGCAGTCTCGGCAGGCGTTGTCGTGACGTCACGCACCTCGGCATCATTCGTGGCGAGTGCGCCTGGCACCGTGGGCGACGGTGCGACCAGCGTCGTGGTCGACAGGTCGACGACAGGGTCGGGAATCGCGCGGGCTGCTGCTTCGGCTTCACGGCGCGCTTGCTCCTCCAGTTGAACGCGATCAGCGGCGATCCGGGCGGCAAGTGCGCGCTGCACTGCTTCGTCTTGCAAGCGTTCCTCTTCGAACGCTCGAAGGCGGGCCACTTCGTCCTCCGCTTGCTCTTGCAGGGCGACAAAGACCGCTTGCTGCGCCTCGATATCCCGTTTGCGGTCGGCCAGTTCGGATTGGCTGGTGACCAGTTGCTTTTGCGCGATGTCGTACGCGTCGAGCACGTCTGCGCCCGAGTTGGTCAAGACGTCAACGAATACTTCGGCCTGTACCTGATCTTGGGGGGCCTGAATACCGGTGAGCAACGGAATACCAGACGCACCGCTGGAGATGAACCGCGACACAGCGACCGACTCGACGTCGCGGCGCAGCCGATCAACAATGGCTTGCAGTTGATCAGTCTCTCGTTCGAGCCCTCCGACTTCGTCCTGCAGTACATCGAGATCAGATTCGGCCTGGAAGAACGCCTCGGCGGCTTCGTTGGCTTGGTTGCGAGCCTCTTGGATCTCCCGCGCGGCCCGTTCCGCAGCAGCTTCGTCGGTCTGCGCCATAGCCGCCACCGGAACGATCGATGCAACGGATGTGACGACAATCGCGAGCAACGCTGCGATCCTTCGTCCGGTCATACGAGGCGCAACTGTACTGGACATTGCGGTTTGATGACGGGCACCCCGAGCGCGCAATCTCCCGCGGCGGGAGCGGATGTGCGATGCAGTTACGGGCATGATGGATGGCATGGAGGACATGAACTCGACATCAAAGGCATCACCACCTCCTCCTGCTCTGGAGTTGCGCGATGTGCACCTGCATCGGGATGGCACTGATGTCATCGGCAAGATCAACTCAAGAGTTGAACGGGATCAACGTTGGGTAATCCTGGGCGCGAACGGATCGGGCAAGACCAGCCTCATGCGCATCATGGCGCTGTACGACCATCCGACGTCGGGAACGGTCGACGTCCTCGGTCAACGGCTAGGCCAAACCGATGTCCGAACCCTCCGCCGCAGCGTGGGCTATGCCTCTGCGGCCCTCGCTGACCAGTTGCGCCCAGAACTCGCAGTGATCGATGTCGTCCGAACCGCCAAGTTCGCTGCCCTCGAGCCCTGGTGGCATCGCTACGACGACGCGGACACCGATCGGGCCGGCTTCTGTCTCGCTCAGATGGGCGTCGAACGGTTTTCCGACCGGACGTTCGGCACACTCTCATCGGGTGAGCAACAGCGTGTGTTGCTCGCCCGCGCACTGATGAACGACCCCGCTGTCGTGCTGCTCGATGAACCGTCGGCGCGCCTCGACCTGGGCGGTCGCGAGCAGTTGGTCAGGGCGCTTGGCGCGCTCGCTACCGATGCCGCCGCAGCACCGCTCGTCATCGTCACTCACCACGTTGACGAGATCCCGCCGGGCATCACCCATGTCTTGCTGCTCGCAGGTGGCAACGAGTTGGCGTCTGGACCAATCGCCTCGACGCTGACGGCCGAATCGTTGAGTGACTGCTTCGGACTCCCGCTCGCCTTGGAACGGCGAGCCTCAGGCCGATTCAGCGCGTGGGCTCGTCACTGACGAGGCCGATCAGTCGTTCGCTCCCCCGTCGGACGGCATCATCGAGCACACGCTGGAGGACCGCTCCGCTCCACAGACTTCCGCCATACCGCAATTCCATCGTCAAGGTGGACGCATCGCCACCTGACCCCGTCTCGCCGTCAACCGTGGCGCGCAGGGTCCAAGGTGAGTGTTGTCGACCGTCGAGCTCCCTGCGCTCGAACGTCACTCGGTGAGGCAGGTCGTGCTCGGTTCGGACCATGCGCAACACCTTCGATCGAGCAAACGGTCCGACCTCGGCGCGCAGCTCCACCTGCCATGCAGGCAATCCCTCAGCCTCGGTAACCGGTCCGACGTGATGCACAAGGCGCATCCACTGCGGGTACACAGCAAGGTCTTCGACCCAGGCAAAAAGCCGATCGGGCCCACA
>NZ_CAXCAM010000033.1:0-28283 GCF_963980585.1 uncultured Ilumatobacter sp. | reverse complement strand
GTGAAGCCGTCGATTTCAGCGAGAGCTGTGGAGGCGCCGACCGAATCGTGGTGATTGCCACGGTCGCAACAGGGGTCTTCGTTGGAACTGACCAGATCATCGAAATCGCTCTGGTGACGCTCGGCTTGACGGGCACCGTTCTCGACGTCTGGGAGACACTCGTACGCCCATCCCGGGCGATATCAACGACCAGCACCGGTGGAATCAGCGAGTCGATGCTCCAAGGGGCCCCGTACTTCGAAGAGATCGCTGGTGACGTTGCAAGCCGACTCGACGGTGCATGCCCCGCTGGTCACGATCTTTCGTTCGACCTTGAGATGCTCTCAAGGGAATTTGAGCTCCTGGATGCCAATCTCACGACGCCGGCTGGATTCGACACGCTGATTGCGACGAGAATGCGGCTCAGCCTCGCCTGCGAAGCCCACGGAGTTGAGTACCCCGACGACAGCTCAGCGAAAGGCGACGCACTTGCCACGGTCGAGCTGTTGAGGAAGGTTGTCGCCCAATGCAACCCTGGTGCTGCCGCTGCTGCACCAGCTCACCTCCAACGTTCTGGTCGGGTCCTTCGACGAGGCGACGCACACCCCATCTCCATTTTCGAACCACGATTCATTGCTGAACGCGCCGACACCTTCGACGACAGCCCCTACCCCCTGAGTTCATGGGCCCCACCGGAACGTGATGCCTGGTGGTCTCCGACTCTGGCATGACGGCCTCTGGACAGCACCGTCTTGCCCTGTGAGACAGGTCGAAGATCGTTCACCATCGCCCCTGGTCACACCCGAAAACCAAAAACGAGACCCCGAAGGGTCTCGTTCGCTGGGTGGGGCTACCTGGAATCGAACCAGGGACCTCATCCTTATCAGGGATGCGCTCTAACCGACTGAGCTATAGCCCCAGCGAGTACGAGATGTTATCGGCGGCCATCCGAAACGACCACAGAGGAATCCCGAGTCGTTCGGGTCGGGTCAGCGTTCGATGTCGCCGGTGTCGTCGATGATGGCTTCGCGAATCAGCGGGCCAGACGCATCGGACAGCGTGACCGGAATCTCTGGTTCCGGTCGACGCACCACAAACCGGCGCATTGGTGAGGTTCGTGACTCGACGACTTCTTCTTCGAGCACGGTGAATCGGGCGCCACCGACAAGATCCGTGATCAGGTTGAACAGTGTGGCGAGCAGCACCCAGAGCCCAGTCAAGCCGAGCACTGCGAACAGGCCAGCAATCCAGGCGCTGTGATAGAGCTCGCCGCCGTTGAATTCGAAGGACTGCCAGCCGAACGACTCGAAAAAGCGCTCGACGTTCTCGACGGTGCCTGTGGCATAGGCAACGTTCCAGAGCAAGACGCCAGCGGTCAGCACGATCACGTACAACACCAGGTTGGTGAGCAGAGCAATCTTGAACACCGACCACGGGTCAACGTGCCGAACGACGCGGGTGACCTTGCGGACACGTGGCTTGCGGCCCAGGATGCGGGGCACCTTGAGCGGAACCGGTACTGGCGCCGGGTCGTAGTCAACCGGGCGTTTCGGGCGACGTCGCGACGACGTCGTGTCATCTTGTGGAGCGTGGTCGACGACCGGGCCGTCGATGTCGGCCCGGCGTAACTCTTCAAGGATCCCGGTCGGGACCTCGGCCACATCAGACGTGTCAGACGTGTCAGACGTGGCGTCCTCGTTCACCTCGGCGTCCGTGACAGCAGCAGTGGTGCCGGCCTCTGCACCTACGGGCTGATCGGGCTCACTGGATGCGTACTCCTCGATCGATTCGACCAGCGATTCATCGAGCGCGTCGAGCTCCGCCGTACTCGGGCCGTCAGCGTCACCGGTGTGATCGGCGGTGAGCGCGTCGACAGCATCGCTCGCCAGCGACGATTCGAGATCCTCTTCGATCTTGCTCACAACGGCGAGTGTACGCAACCCGTTACTGATGAGCCTGTCACGCAATGATCTGACCCGGACACACACCTGCCTGAATTCACGGTGCGTTCGATGCCCTGGCGGTTGCCGTGCTCTCGCCGAGGCGTACCCGGACCGTCACCTCATCATCTCCCGGGCCACGCGACCACGCGACCACTGTTGCCCCATGGCGAGCAGCGAAATCGTGTGCGGCGGCTGCACCACCGTCCAGTGACGCCAGCGCAGCAGCATCAGCAGCAGTCTGCGCCCGCGCCCGATCCTGTGTCACACCCCCGAAGTCGACCAGCGCCGTCAGCAGCGCAACACCAAGTAGCAACGCCACGACCAACACCAGCACGGCGGACTGGCCGCGATCTTGTTGACATCTCATGCGAACTCCCCTCACTCATTTGAGTTGGGCTGCATCGCAGCAAGAAGGGCGCGTCGGCCGATGTTGTCACCGTCGGACGGTGCGGATCAGTCTTCTCCGTCGACGGCAATGATCGGTGCGACCGATCCAACAGTGTCACCGTCGTCCATGTTCATGACTCGAACGCCGGTGGCATCTCGACCCTGGGAAGAGATCTCACGGACTTCCATGCGGATGGTGATCCCACCCGTGGATACCGCAACAATTTCGTCGTCGATACCGACCATGAACGCTGCGACAACTTCGCCCTTCTTGCCCGTGAGCTTCATGCCCCGCACGCCCTGTCCGCCGCGGCCCTGAACATTGAATTTGTCCAGTTGTGTCCGCTTGCCGTAGCCGGCTTCGGTCATGACCAAGATCGCGGTGTCGTCACGAGCCACGTCGACAGACACGACTCGATCCGCAGCGTTCTTCAACTTCATTCCGCGCACGCCTGCAGCAGTCCGCCCCATTGAGCGGACGTCATTTTCGTTGAACCGGATGGTCATACCGCCGCCCGAGACCATGAAGATGTCGTCGTCACCGTTGGTCTCGATGACCTTGACCAGCTCGTCGCCGTCCTTCAAGTTGATGGCAATCAGCCCGTCGCGACGGCTCTTGTCATACTCGGTGAAGGTGGTCTTCTTGACGACACCGTTCTTGGTCGCAAAGAAGAGGTATCGATCGACACCGAACTCGCGAGTGTCGATGATCGCCTCGACGCGCTCGCCGGGAATGAGTGGGAGCAAGTTGACGATGGGCATGCCCTTGGCTGTGCGCTCGCGCTCGGGAATTTCGAGCGCGCGGAGCCGATACACCTTGCCCAAGTTCGAGAAGAACAAGAGGTGCGCGTGGGCGGTGGTGAAGATGACGTGACGCACGATGTCGTCGAGTTTGAGCTTGCCGCCTGACACGCCACGGCCGCCGCGGCCCTGGGTCTTGAACGAGCCGGCCGGCACCGCCTTGACGTACTGGGCCTCGGTCATCACGATGACGAGTTCCTTGTCGTCGGTCAGGTCCTCAATCGACATGTCACCGTCGTCATACGTCAATTCACACACACGATCGGTCGCGAACTTGTCACGGATCACGGTGACCTCGTCCTTGATGACGGAGTTGAGCCGAGCAGGATCGTCCAGGATCCCTTGCAGATCGATGATCTTGAGCCGCAGCTCGTCGAGTTCGGTCTGAAGGTCAATCCTGGACAGCCGGGTCAGCTGACGAAGCTGCATGTCCAAGATGTCGTTCGCCTGAATCTCGGAGAATTCAAAGGGTGCCGACATCAAGCCGTCACGAGCGATGGCGACGTCGTCGCTGGCCCGGATGAGCTTGATGATCTCATCGATGACATCGAGGGCCTTGATTCGCCCCTCGAGGATGTGTTCGCGATGTCGGGCCTTCTTCAGCCGGTTCTCGGTGCGCCGGGTGATGACCTCGACCTGGTGCTCCACGTAGGCAACAAGAGCGTCGCGGAGGTTGATCTGGCGCGGAACGCCCCTGACCAGGGCAACCATGTTGATCGAGAACGTCGACTGCAGCTGCGTGAGCTTGAACAGGTTGTTCATTACGACGTTGGCATTGCCATCGCGCTTGAGCGTGATAATCAGCTCAGTCTTGCCACCGTTCGAGCCGTCGTTGACGTCGGCGATTCCATCGAGGTCACCGTTGTCGACCAGCTGCTGGATGCGAGCAGCGATGGCAGAGCACGACGTTTGGTACGGCAACTCGGTGACGACGATCTCGTACCGACCGTTCTTGCCCTCTTCGATCGAGGCCTTGGCACGGGTCTTCACCGAGCCGCGACCTGTGCGATAGGCGTCCATGATCCCGGCCTTGCCGAGAATCTGACCGCCGGTCGGGAAGTCGGGCCCCTTGACGAACTCCATGAGATCGTCCGGCGTGGATTCGGGGTGGTCGATGAGGTGCACGACTGCGTCGATGACCTCGCCAAGGTTGTGCGGGGGGATGTTCGTCGCCATACCGACCGCAATGCCCTGGCTGCCGTTGACCAGCAAGTTGGGGAACCGCGCCGGAAGCACGAGGGGCTCCTCGGTGGTGCCGTCGTAGTTCGGGATCATGTCGACGGTGTCTTCGTCGATGCCTGCGAGCAACTCCATCGCCAACGGATCAAGGCGACACTCGGTGTAGCGCGAGGCGGCGGGACCGAAGTCGGGGGAGCCGTAGTTGCCGTGGAAGTCGATCAGCGGATGACGCAACGAGAACGGCTGGGCCATCCGCACGAGCGCGGCGTAGATGGCAGAGTCACCGTGCGGGTGGAACCGCGCCATCGTGTCGCCGGCAACGCGAGCGCATTTGACGTGGCCACGGTCGGGGCGGAAGCCCTGCTCTTCCATGTCCCAGATGATTCGGCGGTGCACTGGTTTGAGGCCGTCGCGCACGTCTGGCAGAGCGCGCGACATGATGACCGACATCGCGTACTCGAGGAACGAGCTCTCCATCTCGTCGTTGAGCGCGATCGGTTGGATCGAACCGCCGGGTGTGGTGTCGTCAGTGGTATCAGTCATGTGTCAGTCGTTTCAGAATCAGAAGTCAAGGTTCTGGACGTCGCGGGCGTTGGTGACGATGAAGTCGCGACGGCTGGCAACGTCGTCGCCCATCAGCACCGACGTGATGTGGTCGGCCTCGGCGGCCTCGTCGACCGTGACCTGCAGCAGCGTGCGGGTGCTCGCGTCCATGGTGGTGGCGCGGAGCTCTTCCCAGTCCATTTCACCCAGCCCCTTCAGACGCTGGAACTGCTTCTTGTGGTTCGGACGCTCGGCCATGAACGCATCCTTGGCCAGGTCGTCCTTGAGGTAGATCTTTTCCTTGCCGATCTCCGTCGAGTACAGCGGCGGCTGCGCGATGTAGCAGTAACCGGCTTCGACCATCTCGCGCATCTGGCGGAAGAAGAACGTGAGCAACAAGGTACGGATGTGGCTGCCGTCCACGTCGGCGTCAGCCAAGCAGATCACCTTGTGGTAGCGACACTTCTCCACGTCGAACTCGTCACCGACACCCGCACCGATCGCGGTGATCAGTGCCTGGATCTCGTTGTTCTTCAACATCTTGTCGATGCGAGCCCGCTCGACATTGAGAATTTTGCCGCGGATCGGGAGGATGGCCTGCGTACGCGGGTCGCGTGCATCGACCGCTGTGCCTCCAGCAGAGTCGCCCTCGACGATCATGATCTCGGACTCGTCGGCATTCTTCGACGAACAGTCCTTCAATTTGTCGGGCATACCAGCGCCGGACAACGCCGTCTTGCGGCGGATGGCGTTACGCGCGTTCTTCGCTGCGGCTCGAGCCTGAGCCGCTGAGAGGCCCTTCTTGACCATCCTGTTGGCTTCGGCGGGGTTCTCGTCCATCCACTCGACGAGGCGGGCGTAGGTGGCCTTTTGGACGAACGAGCGGGCCGGCACGTTGCCAAGCTTGGCTTTCGTCTGGCCTTCGAACTGTGGTTCGCGCAGCTTGACTGACACGATCGCAGTGATGCCCTCACGGACATCGTCACCGCTCAGGTTCGGATCCTTGTCCTTGATGAGGTTCTTCTCTTTGCCGTACTTGTTGACCGCAGAAGTGAGGGCCGTCTTGAAACCCTCGACGTGCATGCCACCCTCGGTGGTGGAGATGTTGTTCGCATAGCCGTGGACACCTTCGTGATACCCGGTGTTCCACTGCATGGCGATGTCGAGGGTCATTCCCTCCGCTTCGTCTTCGTCTTCGAACTGGCAGACCTTGGAGAACAGAGGCTCCTTGGATGCGTTGAGGTGCTTGACAAAATCGACGAGGCCGCCCTTGTACTGGTACGAGATTTCTTGCTCGCGCTCGGCGCGCTCGTCTTTGAACTCGATGATGAGGCCCTTGTTCAAGAACGCCATGGTCTGCAAACGCTCAAGCACAGTGCGGGCAACGAACTCGACGCCCTCGGCCTGGAAGATGGTGGGGTCGGGATAGAACGTGACCGACGTGCCAGTCTCACGACCCCGCTTCGGCGTGTCGCCGACGATGGTCATCTTGCCCTGAGGCTTGCCACCATCGAGGTAGGTCTGCTCGTGTCGCTTGCCGGCTCGGTCAATCTGCATGACAAGCTTGGTTGACAGTGCATTGACGACCGAGACACCCACGCCGTGCAGGCCGCCGGAGACCTTGTAGCCCTCGCCACCGAACTTGCCACCGGCATGCAACACGGTGAGTACTACCTCAGCGGCGCTCTTGCCTTTGTGTTCGCCAGACGGATAGGGATCGACGGGAACGCCGCGCCCGTCGTCGTCGACACGACAGCCACCATCGGCGAGCAGGGTGATGGTGATCTTGTCGCAATGCCCGGCCATCGCTTCGTCGACGGAGTTGTCGACGACTTCCCAGATCAGGTGATGGAGGCCCTGGAGGCCGGTTGAGCCGATGTACATGCCCGGCCGCTTGCGAACCGGGTCGAGGCCCTCGAGCACTTGGATTTGGGCGGCGTTGTAGTCACCGGGCTGACTCGATGACTTCTTCTTGGCGGGGGCTTTCGCGGGTTGTTCGGGAACCTGCTCGGCGGCTGTTTCAGCGGTGTCGTTGGACACTCGTACCTCGATGTTGTCGTCGTTGTGGACACAGCGCGCGGCGCCGTGCGTTTCGGGGCGATCGGGTCGTCAGGCGTGATACATCAGATCAGCCGCAAACCCCCTTTCGCGAATGGGTTTCAGTGTACCGGAGGGGTGTCGCAGAGTTGGGGATCAGCGGGAGCAAATTACAGAGCTGTCAGAACACACGTTCCCACAAAATCTGACCTTGATTTGTTGGTTGAACAGGCGCACTGCATCGGTGCTCCAATTGCGGCCGAGTGATCAACGTTGCGGCGGTGAACGTCACCGTTTGCAGTGCAACTCAGCGTGTTCGTGCGACGCGCACGTCGATACGGCTGACCTGCACGTTCGCGACCTCGGCGAGACGCGCGGAAATCGTTCCGGACAGGAACTTCACCTGTGTTGCCCAGGCCGAATCATCAGCCTCAACGGTCAGGACACCCTGGTCCAATCGAACCGGCCGGACGTGAGCCGCGACGTTCTCACCGACAGCGTCAGGCCATTTGCCGAACACCCCGCCGATTTGTATCCGATCGGTGCCGCGCAGCGACTTCATGATCCCGTCGAGCGACGCAGTGATCGGAACGGGTTCAGCCATTGCTGTACACGGTACTCGGCCACACTTGCAGCACGATCTTCAGACCTGCCGCCAGCGCGGCTGTGCCGATGAGCGTGTTGCTCATCGACACAACGGTTCGACAACTCCCAGAACTGTCAGACGAGTTCCGGCGTGCGCTCTCGGATGACCTCCGGTGTCACGTCGGCGTCGTCATCTTTCTTGCGGCGATCGAGCATCAGCGCGGTCACGGCAAGTCCCACGAGGATCACACCCGGGATCACGAAGAACCAGGTGAACATCCGGAAGTCCGGAAGGCTGGCGACCTTGTCGTAGTTCGAGACTTCTGCCTGCATCGTTGTCACCAGTGGCTCGTAGTGATCGAGCCCCGCCGGCACCTGTTCAAAGATGGCGACATTGCTGCCCATCAGGCCAAGCAGACCCGCGAAGTCGGTCTGCATCTCCGGCAAGCTCTGCAACATGCCGGTCATCGCGGGGAACTGCTCCCCCATGAAGGCCTGCACGTTCTCCTCCGGCATCTGCATGGCGGCGGCCAAGGCCGGCACCATGTTCTCGGCGTCGACACCAAGTGCGGTGAAGCCGTCGAGGTAGCCGTTGAACTTGTCGATGTTCTCCTGGGTCATCGCGGGGACGACGTCACCCAGTGGAACAAACACTTCGTAGTAGTAGGTCGCGGTGATGTCGACGTTGTCCTGATCCATGATCGGCCCGAAGGCATCGATCATGTTCTGGCCACCGTCGGCCTTGTCGGGAAGCCCCATTGCGAACGGGGCGGCGATCAGCATCACCCCGACGAGAAGAACCGCCCACATCAGTTTGCGAGCCATGGCACACACTCCTTTCGGGAGGCGAACCATCGCAACTCCCAACTCCCATCTTGAGCTCCGGCTCGCGCTCGCGATAAGGGCTTTTGTCCTGACGTGCACGTCGTCGCCCCGGCACGCGATGGAATGTGGTCGCGACGCGCAACGCCGCTACATCAGTGGCTCAGCCCCCTGGGCCGGACCTCAGCCCTCAGAGACCTTGCCGGCTTCGACACGCAGGATCCGGTCCGCCTTGGCTGCAGATGGAAGTTCCGTGGCGGTCGTGATGATCACCTGCCCGGGCGGGATGTGTTCGAGCAGTGCCGTGGCGCGTCCGTCATCGAGTTCGGACAGCACATCGTCGAGCACCAGCACCGGAGCGGTCCCCGTTCGTTCAGTGACCAGTTGATGGGCTGCGAGCCGCAGGGCCAGCGCAAGGGTCCGTTGTTCGCCCTGTGAGGCGTGCGTCCGGCTCGGTAACCCATTGATCCTGAAGCTCAGCTCGTCACGGTGCGGACCTACCGTCGAGACACCGCGTCGGATATCGGTGTCACGGACTGCCTGCAAGGCGGCCACCAAGCCAACCTGACGCCAACCTGGTTCGTAGGTCAGCTCGATTGGCGTGGCGACCCCAGCGAGCTGCTCATAGGCGTCATGCACCATGGGAGTGATGCGCGCAACGAGCGTTGCTCGGGCGTAGCCAAACTGGTCGGCAATTTCAGCAAACTTTTGATCCCAGACATCGAGGGTCGCTTCAATCTCGTCGGTCAACCGGCCTGCAGCTTGTTTGAGCAACGTGTTTCGCTGTTTCACGATGCGGTCAATCTCGAGGCGAACCGCGTCGTACTTCGTGGCGAGCGCGACGAGAGTGTCATCCAAGTATCGCCGTCGATCGCCTGGCCCGCCTTTGACCAAAATCAGGTCGTCTGGCGAAAAGACAGTGACTCGCACCGATCCGAGGAGATCGCGGACCCGCACAAGCTTTTGCTTGTTGACCTGCACGCGATTACGTCCAGCGGCCACAAGCTCGGCCTCGATCAGCGTCTCACGACCGTCATCGTGTCGAACGGTCGCACGAATGATTGCTTGTTCAGCACCTGCTCTGACCAGGGCATCGTTGGGTGCCCCGCGAAAACTTGACAGTGTCGCGAGGTATGCGAGTGACTCGGCAAGATTGGTCTTGCCGTGCCCATTGCCCCCGATGATGGCGGTTGTTCCCGACGTCAGATCAAACGACCCCGACACATAGTTGCGAAAGTCGATCAACTCCAAGTGTTCGACGATCACGCAGCAAAGAGTACGCCGCAATCACGCTCGGCGATGAGACTTCCACCGCAACGGCCAGCCGATCAGGGAACGCGGACAGGCATCAACAAGTACAGATAATCGTCCTGGCCGGCACCACGCAGAACAGCGGGCTTCATTGGATCCATCGTCGCCAGTGTGACGTCGTCGGCATCGATCGCGTCAATCCCGGCGAGCAGATAGTCCGGGTTGAATGCCACGGTCATCTCGGTGCCCTCGTACTGTGCATCGATCTCCTCGACAGCGTTGCCGACGTCTTGAGTGATCGCGGTGAGTTGCACCGTGTCGCCACCGAGCGTCATTCGCACCGGAGTTGAATCCTGCGCGAGGATCTTCACGCGCCGGATCGCTTCAATGATTGCCGGCTTGCTGATGGTCAACAGGTTCGGGTAACTCGACGGAAGCAGATTGCGATAATTGGGAAACTCGCCCTCGATGAGACGTGTGCTCAAGCGGGTCGATCCAGCTTCAAAGGTCGCTTCACGTTCTCCAAGGCGCACCGTGAGGCTCTCTTCGTTGCCCATCAACCGCTGCAGCTCGGAAAGAGCCCGGCCGGGAATCAACACTTTCTGGCCCGAACCCAACATCGACGACTCCGGGAGATCGCGCACAGCCAGTCGATATGAATCAGTTGCAACCATCCGCAGCCCGTCGTCCTCGGCAGCGAGCAGCACACCGGTCAGTACAGCTCGGGCATCGTCGGTCGACGCCGCACGCACAACCTGGCGGAGCGCATCGGCCATGGCGGCTGCAGGCAGGGTCACCGCATCAGCGGCCGGCTCGGACTGAGCCGGGTAATCGTCGAGCGAGAGTGGGCGCACAGAAAATTGTGACCGACCGGCACTGATCGACATTTCAGAACTGCCATCACCCGCCGCCGACGAGTCCGCGAGATCAACCTCGACAGCACCTGCGGGCAGCGCTTTGACAATGTCGCCGACGAGGCGAGCAGGAACCACCGCGGCTCCATCACGTTCGCCACCGACCTCGATGGTCAGCCGAATGGTGAGCTCGAGGTCCGTTCCGGTAATGGTCAGCGTGTCGCCAACCACTTCCATCCGGACTCCCGCGAGAACCGGGAGGGTGCCGGTGCGGTTGGTGGCTGCACGACCAGCCGAGCCAAGAGCATCGGCAAGGACGTCACGTTCGCAACGAAACTTCACAGTGGGCACTTCTCCTCATGAAGGGATGTTTCACAGAATAATGTCAGTAGTAGGTGCTGTGGATTGGGGACAACAGCGTGTTGTTGCAGCGTAGAGGGCGTTCGCGCGCACACAGGTGATAGCCCCGTGATGCACAGGTTGCTGCTTACACGCGTGTTGTCCAGTGGACAACGCCGCGTTGTCCCCTTTTCTCGTGGAACTTGCGCGGTGGTGTGTCCCCTGAGAACTGAGAGTTGTCCACCGATATTCGCGCGGAGCTGCAATGTCTTCGCGCGGTCGGTGACTGTCAGGCAGGCATGACGATGTGGAGACTGGGCCATCAGGTCATGCTTTCAACTGTTGTTGGAGGTCGGTGACCTGATCGTAGATCTGCTTGCGCTCGCTCATCAGCCGCTGGATCTTTTCGTTGGCGTGAATCACCGTGGTGTGGTCGCGACCACCGAAGAGCCGAGCGATCGCGGGATAACTGAGATCGGTCATCTCACGGAAGACGTACATCGCAATCTGTCTCGCGGTCACGAGTGGACGCTGCCGGCTCTTTCCTTTGAGTGCTTCGACCTCGAACTTGAGGATGCTGGCGATCTCAGCCAGGAGCTCTTCGTCGGTGCGGTGCTTGGGTTTGGTGTCGACCATGAGGTCAGCGAGCTGCGCCTGTGCGAGTTCCGTCGTAATCGGCTGGCCACTTAAACTTGCGTAGGCGGTCACTCGAATGAGGGCACCTTCGAGTTCGCGGATGTTGGTCGCGATGTTCGTTGCGATGAAGTCGAGCGTTTCGTTGGGGACTTCGACGCTGTCCCGCTCCGCCTTGTTGCGCAGAATCGCGGTGCGTGTTTCAAGGTCAGGTAACTGAATGTCAGTGAGGAGACCCCATTTGAAGCGACCTCGAAGTCGTTCTTCCAGTGTGGGAATCGCATCGGGCATGCGATCGGAACTGATGACGATCTGCTTGTTCGCGCCGTGCAGCGAGTTGAACGTGTGGAAGAACTCTTCCTGGAGACCTTCTTTGCCGGCAATGAACTGAATGTCGTCGATGAGGAGCACATCGATGTCGCGGTAACGACGTCGAAGCGCATTCGTAGTGTTCTGTCGAATGGCTTCGACGTACTCGTTCATGAACGTCTCGGTCGACACATAGCGCACTTCGTGGTGCTGGTAGTTGTCGTGGACGTAGTGGCCGATGGCGTGCAGTAGGTGGGTTTTACCCAGACCAGCAGAACCGTAGATGAACAGCGGATTGTATGATCTACCAGGTGTTTCTGCGACTCGCAGGGCTGCGGCCAACGCGAATTGGTTGGATGCTCCCTTCACGAAATCCTCGAAGGTGTAACGCGGATTGAGGCCGGCTTCATCGACGCGGTCGCCGTTCGTCGACGAACCGTTCATCCGTGTTGACTCGATTGACCCGGGACGCAGCGGTGCTGAAGGCGACTCATGTCTGGCTGACGCAGTGTCGATCAACGGATCCGCCTCGATGACATCTGGGACTTCGGCAACGGCATCGCTCGTCGCGACTTCGATGTCAATGGTGCGATGTCCTTGATTGGCCTCGTCGAGCGCGTCGGTCACGAGTGGGAGATAGCGCGTCAGAATCCGGTCACGGACGTACGCACTTGGGGCAAGCAGCCGCAATGTTTCAGGGCCGGACTCAAGGGGTACGACGTCCTGAAACGTCGAGAACCAGACGGATTCTGCAAGTTGCGAACGCAGAAACAACGTGACTTGCGTCCAGACGTCATCGGCGTCGCTCACCTGATATCACTCATTGAAGATTCCTGACCGGTGTTCGTTGCTGGTGAATTGTCCACATAGTTATCCCGATGATGTGGAAAGGTGGCTGATTGGGGACAAGCGGACGACCATAGCACCTCAGACACAACACAGAACAACGAGAGAAATATCGCTGTGACCAGGGGTTTTGCGCATCCGTGAGTCCTGTGGACAAAGAACAGTGATGTCATTTACTCTCAATTCATCGTTTCAACACCGACAACCAAGCAGACGAACGCTCCGCACAGGGATCGATGATGTCGTGACATCGAAAGTCAACGATGATCGTCACCACGCAGGATGGTTGACGCGGTGGTTGGGAGTCGCGCCCATTGGGTCGTAGCATTGTCGGGTCAGTCCGCGACTCGACACGGCCACCGCGTTTGGTGGGCTCGTCGAAGTCACCTTGCGGAACTTGGCTCGAAACGTCCGAAAGAGATTGTCGTGAAGCGCACATTCCAACCCAACAACCGCCGCCGGAACCGTAAGCACGGCTTTCGTGCCCGCATGAGCACCCGCGCCGGCCGCGCGGTGCTCAAGTCCCGTCGCGACAAGGGCCGGGCCCGTCTGTCCGCCTGATCGATCAGCTTGATCGATCGCATCCGTGACCGTGACGCATTTGTCCGCCTTCGGCGCGACGGCGTTCGCGTCCGGAGTGCACCCATGTGGTGCTCTTTTGTCGCTGACCCCACCGTCGTGCCGCCGCAGGTGGCCTTTGCGGTCAGTCGCGCACTGGGGAATGCGGTGACCCGCAATCGCCTCCGGCGCCGTTTACGCGTCATTCTCTCGAACGCTGACGTACCGAATGGGCTCCTGCTCTTCGGTGGTCGCCCTCCACTCGCCGAACTGACGTTCGCTGAGTTGGAGATCCGTGTCGCTGCTCTCCTCGCCGCAGCTCAGCACGCCCGAGCACACCCATGACCGCGATGCAGACCGCTGCACTCGATGCGTCGGATCTGCCGGATGTTGATGCCGACTGTGCGGATCGCGACCCGTGCGGGCATGAGCACCGACACGGGCACCAAGACCCCAGGGGTTCATGGTTACAGCGACGCGTCGTGGCGTCCATCTTTTTCTACCAACGAGCGCGCGAGGGCAAGCCTTCACCCTGTCGTTTCTTCCCGTCGTGCTCGGCGTATGCGCTTGAGGCTGTGGAACTCCACGGTTCATGGCGCGGCGGTTGGCTGACGGTGCGGCGCTTGCTGCGTTGCCGGCCGCTTGGACCATCGGGCTTCGACCCGGTTCCTGAACATCGCTCACCGACGTCATCAGACTCTCCCCCAACGACTCACGTACAGAAAGGCGGATGACATGTTTGAAATTCCCGCTGGTTTGCTCGCCTGGTTCTACAGCCTCACGAACGACTACACCTTCGCAATCGCGCTGATCGCTGTCGTGGTCATGGCGATCACGACACCCCTGACGTTGAAGAGCACGAAGGGCATGCTCGAGATGCAGAAGCTTGCGCCTGAGATGCGCAAACTGCAGAACGAGCATCGGAACGACCGCCAAAAGCTCAACGAAGAGATGATGAAGCTCTACCAGGAGCACAAGGTCAACCCGGCCGCCTCCTGTTTGCCGATCGTGGCGCAGATGCCGATCTTCCTCATCATGTTCCGCATCTTGCGCGGTCTCGTGTATCGCCCCTCCGAAGCAAATGGTTCCGGGCCGATCGCCGAGGCAACGTTGCGGGCAATCGATGGCTCACGTGACGCAAGTCCGGGCTTCATTCCCCGCTACTTGGCGATCGACTCCGATCTCTACCAGTCGCTGTACGACCAAGTGGAAATGCCGTCGTTCGGCCTTGATCTTTCCAAGTCTGCTGCCACGGCGATTGGTGAGGGTCTTGGTGAGGGCCTCATTTACGCCCTGCTGGTGGTCGGGCTTGGCGCGTTGTACTTCGGCCAACAGAAGATGGTGGCTGCTCGGGCGACGATTAGCCCGTCGATGTCACCAACACAGCAGAAGTTGATGCAGTACCTGCCTGTCTTCTTCGCTGTCTTCCAGATCTTCTTCCTGTCGGCGCTCGTCGTCTACTACATCTTCCAGACACTGCTCCGCATCTTGCAGCAGTACTACATCACCAAGAAGTTCTACGGCGGCGACGATTCGCTGGGGCGTCAGGCCCAACGTGCTGGCGAGGCGGCCAAGGAAGAAGCAAAGAAGAGCGGTGAACCCACCGGGATGCTTGCGCAAGCAAAGCGTGACCTTGGAGGAGCCAAGGGCACCGAGAAGGAAAAGAGCGAGAAGAACGCCGGCAAGAAAGCCAAGGACGACGCGGCGAAGCCGTCGCCAGTGACCAACAAGCGGGTGACTCCTTCAAAGAGTCGGCCGACGCCCTCGGGCGACGGCAAGGGTCGGCCGACGCCGACGCGTAAGGAAGCCGAGGCGGCTCGGTCAGCGCGTCCCAAGTCGTCGAACAAGAAGAAGCGTTGACCCAGCAGTCATGCTGGTCGAAAACACTACCGAGCAGAAAAACAGTCGTGTGCCAACCGCATGAAGCGGTGGCCTGTCGAAGAAAGAAGAAATACTGATGGAATGGGTGGAAACCACCGGAAAGACCCTGGAAGAGGCACGCGAAGCGGCACTCGACCAATTGGGTGTAGGCGCCGATGAGGCTGAGTTCGACGTGGTCGAGGAACCGAAGGCTGGTCTGTTTGGCCGCACTCGAGGCCAGGCCCGACTTCGTGCTCGCATCAAGCCGACACCAGCACGTCCGAAGCAAGAGCGGAAGCGTCGATCGAAGAGCGACAAGTCCGGCAGCGACAAGCCAAAAGCAAAGGCAAGTCAGGCCAAGCCGGACAGCGGAGCCAACCAAGAGGCTTCCGCTGAGGAGACCACCGGTAGCGCCGATGGCGACGCCGCTGAACCTCGTCAGCGATCCTCCCGTGGCCGCGGTGGCCAGCGGGGCGGAGGCCGCAACGGAACGAACAACAACAGCCAGGAGAAAAAGATGAGCAACGAAGAACGTCCACAGTCCGACGTGACTCCCCAAGAAGTGGGCGACGCTGCGGTCTCATTCATGAACGACCTGGTCACGGCGTTCGGTGCGGACGGCGAGTCCGAACTCACCGTCGACGGCACTGAGCTGGACGTGCAGGTGCGCGGGGATGACCTTGGCCTCCTCGTTGGCCCCGGTGGACGAACATTGAACGCTGTTCAGGACCTCGTGCGCGTTGCTGCTCAGCGTCGCCTTGGCGACCATGAGACTCGGCTGCGGATCGACGTCGCTGGCTACCGCGAGCGCCGTTCGATCGCCCTCGGGAAGTTTGCTGCCGATGTTGCTGCACAGGTCCGCGATAGCGGTGCGGCGCGCTCACTTGAGCCGATGACGTCGGCTGACCGCAAGGTCATCCATGATGCGCTCAATGATGAAGAGGGTGTCGCGAGTTCGTCGTCTGGTGAGGATCCGTATCGCCGGGTCATCGTCGAACCCGCCTGATTGGGTCGCACTACCTGACATACTCGGCGCCGTGAGTCATTCAACTCAAGGCGATGAGGTCGAAAAGAATTTGCACGAGGCGCTGGGACGATCCCAGCGCCTCGGCTTTTTGGGGGATTGGCCGATCCCTGAGGTTGTTGAGCATGCTCGGGTATTCGTCGCCGCACTCGATGGTGTCACTGGTGCAGTGATCGATTTGGGTGCTGGGGGCGGTGTTCCCGGGTTGGTGGTCGCCACCGATCGACCAGATCTGCAGTTGACTCTGCTTGATCGAAGGACCAAACGCACCGACTTCCTGGCACAAATGGTCCGACGCCTGGATCTCGACGGGCACACCAAGGTGCTGGCCGCAGATGTGGACGATGCGATTCAGGCAGGGCACGTCGGTTTTGATGCTGCCATCGCTCGAGGCTTCGGACCTCCTGAATTCACCTTACGGTCAGCGGTGGCGTGTGTCCGTCCCGGCGGTGTGATCGTCATCAGTGAGCCGCCGAGCGGTGATCGGTGGGACCCGGAATTGCTTCGTGAGCTCGACGTGGTCAGAACACCGTCCGACGACCGCGTGGTGCGCTTTGTTGTTGGCCCGAGGGCTGAGTGACTCGTCCTGCGGACCGAGTCTCCCAGACAGCTGTTCAGAGTCTCGACGTTGACACACACCGCTTCCCGGCACTCTGACCAGGGGTGATGCAGCAAGCCTCGACCCAACTTCCATCGTTGTCAGTTGAGTCGAGGGATGTTTCACGTGGAACACCGCGCGTGACGCGGAGGTTGAGGCTCGCGTCAAGACCGGGGTGGTTGCACGTGAATGTTCCACGTGAAACATCGATGACTGGATCCCTGGGAGCCGAAGATTTCAATGAAGAGATCCCGGTGAAATGCTTGTATCGCGAGCGTGGATCGTGCACAGTATGCTGGTCCCGCGAGCGCGTCACCTGATGCCCGCCATCCGTCGTCTGGAGCATGTGTGTCGGACACCGGGGATTTCCCCACAGAATCGAACACCCCATCAGCTGAGTCTGTTGGGTTTCTCGCGTCCGAGGCGACGCCAGCGCCGCCTGAAGCTGCACCGTTGGCGTCCGGCAAGAAGTTGCCGCGGATCATGGCGGTCGCGAATCAGAAGGGTGGCGTCGGCAAGACGACGACCGCCGTGAATCTTGGTGCGGCGCTTGCGGACATGGGTCTACGCACGCTCTTGATTGACCTCGACCCTCAGGGCAACGCGTCCACCGGACTCGGGATCGAGAATCGTGGTCTTGAACTGTCGATGTATCACGTCCTCATGCACGAGGAATCACTCGATAATGTCGTGGAGCCGACCGACGTCAAAGGCCTCTTCGTGGCGCCAGCGTCACTCGACTTGGCTGGAGCAGAGATCGAGTTGGTTCCGGCGTTTAGTCGTGAGCAGCGACTGAAGCGAGCGATTGAGGCCGTGATCGATGATTACGACTATGTGTTGATCGACTGTCCCCCATCGCTGGGCCTCCTCACGGTGAACGGTCTGTCTGCTGCCAATGAGGTCCTCGTGCCGATTCAGTGTGAGTACTACGCGCTTGAGGGCCTCGGACAGTTGCTCCGCAACGTCGACTTGGTGAAACGCAACTTAAATCCGACGCTTGATCTGAGCACGATTCTCTGCGTGATGTACGACGCCCGAACAAAGCTGGCGGGACAAGTCGTCACAGAGGTTCGAGAGCACTTCGGCGAAAAGGTACTGCGCAGTGTGATTCCACGCAGCGTGCGCCTGTCTGAGGCACCATCGTTCGGTCAGCCGATCACCACATTCGATCCCCGCTCACGTGGTGCGATCGCTTACCGCGATGCCGCCAAGGAGGTGCACGCCAATGTCACGCCGTAGTGGTCTTGGAAAAGGTCTCGGGTCGCTGATCCCGGCAAGCGAAGTTGCTGATGGTGGTGCTGGTGCTTCGTTGGCGGAGGTGCCGACCGCGTCGGTGTCGCCCAACCCAAATCAGCCTCGCGTGCACTTCGCTGAAGAGGGCCTGGTGGAACTCGCCGCCTCGATCTCAGAGATGGGCGTGCTGCAGCCCATCCTCGTGCGGCCCAAGGACGATGGCGAGTACGAGCTCATTGCCGGCGAACGGCGTTGGCGTGCGGCGCAGCGAGCAGGCCTCACGACCGTTCCGGCGATCATTCGGACCACCGATGATTTGAGTTCAGTTGAGCAAGCACTGGTGGAGAACCTCCATCGTCAGGATCTCACACCGTTGGAAGAGGCCGCCGCCTTCCAGCAGTTGATCGAAGACTTTGGGATGACTCATGACCAAGTCGCGACACGCGTTGGGAAGAGTCGTTCAGCTATCACGAACACGATTCGTCTGCTCGGGTTGCCGCCGGCCGTCCAGAGTCTGCTCGCGGACGGGCAGCTCTCCGCCGGTCATGCTCGTGCGCTCCTCGGTACACCGGATCGTGCCCGTCAGGAGGTGCTCGCTCAGGCAGCAGTGGCCGAAGGGTGGACCGTACGCGCCACGGAGCAGGCCGTCCGTGGCGGTGATGTACCCGTCGCCGATGCGCCGGGTGTAACGCCCGTTCCGAGCGGTGGTGGCGCCACGATCGACGGCGCTGGGCTGACCCCGGCAACGCAACTCCGGCCGCCGGGCCTCCTTGAACTTGAGGAGCTGTTGGCAGATCGTCTTGACACCCGTGTCTCAGTGTCGATGGGTCCCAAGCGGGGTCGCGTCACGATCGATTTTGCCGATTTGGTAGATCTGGAGCGGATTTACCGCCTGATGACTGGTTGAGCGGGTTCAGACTCTCAACTCTCAATCCAAATCCCATCACTGTCATTTATCCACAGTTCATCCCCAGGTTGAGGATGAAGTTTATGGTTGAGCACCGAAATCTGGTCGAACACCACGCACATCGGTCAATCTTGTCTCGATAGCTACATTCCGTGGTCGAGTAATGAGGTTCGAGTCGAGGGATACTCACACGGTGTGTGGAAACCTGTGGATAAACTCTCACGCGCGAGTGAGGTGTTGCGACTGGCCTTCAGTCGGACGGAACAGGCAGCGGCGCGTCGCCCCACATGCGTGCTGCATCGACGACGGCGATGGTCAACGCACCGGTGGCGTCGACGACGTCGCGGACTGGACCGACCGAACACAGAACCGCCGGCATCCGCGTTTCGCGTAGAACAGGCAGCCGCATCCCGCGTAGCGTGGGCGCAATTGGCAAGACGCCGTCGAGTTGGCGTACGAGGTGTGCGCCGAGCGACCGTCCACCGACTGACTCGAACGAAGGTACGGCAAAATAGGACACGTCAGCACAAACATTCGGGCTGGCTTCGAAACCGATGTAAATCGTTGCACCGAATCGGTTTGCTGCGGCTGCTTGGGCGGCCGCGTCGTACTCATCGGTCGACATCACCGTGGCGCCTTGCTGACGCAACGCTCGAGCGACTGAGCGTCCAATGGAGCTGAGTCCTCCGAACTGACCAACGACGATCCGCAGTGTGTGGAGCGAGGTGGTGTGGCGGACCGACTCGAGTTCTCGGACCGATGCGACCCCAGGACCCGAACCGCTCTGCCGGCGCAGTACATCAAGCATGTGCACGGTCTTGCGCCCGCAGATGCCGTCGGCATTCAGCCCGCAGTTGCGTTGAAAGTCCGTGAGCGCGCGAATGGTTGCCGGTCCCAGAATGCCGTCTGGCCGACCGCAATCGAATCCAACATGGTTGAGGGCGCGCTGGAGATTCTCAATGTCGTCACCCCTGAGCTGGGGCGCACTGAGGACAAGGAGTCGGTCGCCGAGTTTCCAGCCTGCTTCAACCAGGGCCAACCACGATTGCTCGTCGCAGACACCGCTGGCGTGCAGGCCACGCGCTTCTTGGAATTGCTGGAGGGCTGTCTCGGTGGACGAGCAAAATGAGCCCGCCTCCGCACCAACCGGGTTGTGCCCGGCGGCACCGAGGCGGCGCTGCAAGTCTCGAATCGGTTCACCGTGTTGGCCCCGCTGGAGCGGGAACGGCGTCACTTCGTGGGAAGAAATTCCTCGAGCTCCTGGAGAAGGGCGCCCTTGCTCTTGGCGCCGACGAGACGCTTTTCAACCTCGCCACCCTTGAACACGAGCAGCGTCGGAATGCTCATGACGTTGTACTTCATGGCGAGATCGGGGTTGTCGTCCACATTCAACTTGGTGATCGCGATGTTGTCACCGTGTTCCGCGCTGATCTCTTCGAGAATCGGCGCGATCTGCTTGCACGGGCCGCACCATTCTGCCCAGAAGTCGACGACAACGGGGACCTCGGAAGCTCCGACGGTCTCGTCGAAGGTGCTGGTGGAGAGATTGGTGATTCCGTTTGCCATGATGGGCATCCTTTCAAACTGCGGGTCATGCCCGAATTGCTGGACGTTTGCACGACATACGGCCGTGCGTGTCCAATGATTGTCAACCTGACAGTGGGGCCGGATATTCCAGCCTGTCAGTCGTGAGTTGCTTCGAGCCAACGTTCGGCGTCGATGGCGGCCATGCAGCCCGAGCCTGCGGCAGTGATGGCCTGGCGGTAGATCGAATCTTGCACATCACCACAGGCGAACACGCCGTCGACGTCGGTATAGGTCGAATCGGGCTTGGTGTGCAGGTATCCGGTCGATTCATCCATGTCGAGCTTGCCACGGAAAATGTCGGTATTCGGCTTGTGGCCGATGGCGATGAACAGCCCGGTCACCGGCAATTCGCTCTTTTCGCCGGTCTGGGAGTGAGTGATCTCGACACCGGACACTTTGTCGTCTCCGCGAATCGCGCTGACCTGAGCGTTCCACAGGAACTCGATCTTGGGGTTGGCGTGAGCTCGGTCTTGCATGATTTTCGAGGCGCGGAGCTCGTCACGGCGGACGATGAGGGTGACCTTGTCGGCGAACTTCGTGAGGAAGGTGGCTTCCTCAAGTGCAGAGTCACCGCCGCCGACGACGGCGATGTCGTGCCCGCGGAAGAAAAAGCCGTCGCACGTCGCGCATGTCGAAAGGCCGTACCCAATGAGACGCTCCTCTTCGGGGAGGCCGAGCATGAGGGATTGTGCGCCGGTGCTGACGATGATCGAGTTGGCGTAGTAGTCCTGGTCGCGCACGCTCACCTTGAACGGGCGGACGCTGAAGTCGATGTCGGTCGCCTTGTCGGTGATGATTTCGGTGCCGAAACGCTCGGCTTGGGCACGCATTTCGGCCATCAAGTCGGGGCCCATGATGCCGTCACGAAAGCCGGGAAAGTTCTCGACCTCAGTCGTGAGCATCAACTGTCCACCCGGCTGATCGCTGGTGCTCGACGGCTCGCCTTCGATCATCAGCGGCGCCAGCGACGCTCGAGCGGTGTAGATGGCAGCGGTCAGCCCAGCGGGGCCGGAGCCGATGATGATGACGTCGCGGATATCAGACGGTACGGGCGTGGACATGACGTCCTCCGGGGGAGTGATCGAGGATTGGATTCAGGAAGCGTTTGCGTTGCGCTTCCGGAACAACCACAACCCGATGAGGCTCAGGATTGTTCCCACTGCGAGATAACTCACGTAGACCGATCGCTCGTGATCGAACCAGTTGCTGAGGGCCTCGTGCGCACCGCGGGTGACCATGACGAGCGCGATGATGACCGCGAAGACGCCGAGCAACACGGCGATGATGCCGAAGACCAAGCCACGTGCGGCATACACCAGCGGTGTGGTGGTCTTGTCGCGGATGTTGCCCACGAGTCGGACAACGGTGTCAGTGGTCTCGTCGGCCCAGTTCGGATCGGTCAGCGGATTGGCTGGCATAGTGCGATCAGACTAGCCGCGAGCACCGAGAGAGTCCTCACGAACCTTGCGCGGCGGTTGGAATGAGGGCTGGAATTTCCTCGCGGATGCTGCTCAGGGGGAGGGCAGCGGCGTGCGCGCAATGACGGCACAGTTGTTGTCGCTGTAGGCGACTGCTTCAGCACGGGAGTTGTTGATGCCCACGGCAATGGGGCCGTCGACGGCGCCCGGCGTTTCCCAGAGAGCGAATCCCACGAATTCGTCGATCAGGCCACAGAGGTCGACTGGTGGAGGCAGCGTCGTGTCGGGGGCAGCGTCTGCAGTTGATTCGGCGTCCGTCAGGTCGGATCCCGCATCGGCCGCATCGGGTTGCACTTCCTCTCCGGCCAAGGTGCGCGAGATGACCTTGGCGTTGGCGAAGTCGGCAAGTTCGGCATCACTACTCAGAACCTCAAGGTCGTTGTCAGCCGGTGCCTCTTCGGGGCCACCCTGGATCGCATCGGATGCGGGTGCCGGGACTGCTGCAACGGCGATGTCGTCGGTGGATTCGCCGTCCTGGTCGAACGTTTCCGCGGCCGCCGCTTCCGGCCCACTCTCGAATTCCGCGGACACTGGTGCATCGAAGCTGTCGCCGGTGTCTGCGCTTTCGCTGGCCGAGCTGTCATTTGCCCCGCCTGTGTCAAGCGCATCGCGCACGACGAGGCCGGCGCCAGCGAGGACGACGACGGCAGCAGCGACGGTGAGCACGCGCGTGCTCACCGGCTTGCGTTGTGCACGTCGATCGCGAAGCGACGTCGGGGCAGTGATTGATGCACCGCCCGCAGCGCCAGCGGCATCGGTGCCGACCGGTGTCGCGTCGCCCATCTTCTCAGCAAAGGGCAATCGGTCCCACGCCTCGAGTGCTCCCGCCAGGTGCCGTTCGCGGACCGAGATCGGGGCGGCCTCCGTGTCACCGAGGACGGCGCGAACCTGACGAAGACGCTCGACTTGGGCGAGCAATGCAGGGTCAGCCTCGATCTGGGCGCGTTCAGCTGCAGTGGTGTCGCCGTCGAGATACGCGCTCGCCAGGGTGATCAGGTCGTCGGTCATGTTGAATCAGTTGGACGTTCAGCGATGTGGCGCTGGTTCCCAGGATCGGAGAATTCTTCTGGCTCTGCCGATTCGCCACGCGAGCCGGTGAGGAGGTCATCGAGACGCAGGCTGTTGGCGAGTGCGGACCGTCCTCGAGCGATTCGTGACTTCACCGTGCCGACGGGGATGTCGAGGACGTCCGCAATCTCGTCGTAGTCAAGGTCAGCGACATCACGAAGCACGACGACTGCCTTGAAGTCGTCGCTGAGGTCGCCGAGCGCGGCGTCGATGGCGAGGCGGTCTGCGATGGCATCGACGCGCTTTGCTGCCATTGGGTCGACCTGTTCTGGTTCGCCGCCGTCTTCTTCTCCGGTGCGAACTGAGTGCAACGACGGGCGCCGCTTGCGCTTGCGGAGTTCGTCCAACGAGGCATTGGTGGCAATCCGGTACGCCCAGGTGCTGAACGCGGCGCGGCCATCGAAACGGGGCAGGCTGCGCGAGATCTTGATCAATGCCTCTTGGCACGCGTCGTCGGCATCACTCGTCCCGCCGGTGACTCGGCGACATATGGCGTAGATCCGGTCGTAGTGGCGGCGCAACAGCTGATCGAGCGCGTTGCGATCGCCGCCCTGCGCCGCGGCGACGAGTTCGTCGTCCGACAGCGGTGCCATCAGACCAGCGCGATCTCGCCCAGGCGCCCGCGGAATGGGCGGGCTTCGCTGCAGTTGTCGCCGTTGCCGAGCTGGCGGAGCAGAACGAGCACATGTTGTACCGGGCTCTCGGGGATGTTCGAGATGACCGTGCCCGGTTGGGCGCTGAACTCCTGTGCGCCCAGCTGGCGATCCCAACCGTCGAACGACGTGGGAACGCTCTCGTTGGCCGAGGTGTAGAACTCGATGATGTACGGCCCGGTGAGCGCGTCGACGGTGATTGCTCGTTGCGCTGGAGCGTCGAAGGTTGCGACCAGTCCGACGCCGTATTTGCCGCCCATGAACTCTCCGTCATAGCAGGAGGTCCGCCAGAACGTGGAGGAGTCACCGTCGGCGAGGGCGAGGACTGCTTCGTCATCGTTCTCCTCGCCGTCGTCGCCGTCGGGGTCATAGGCCTCGATTGATGCGATGCTGTTGATCGCATTTGCTTCGCCGGTGGCAAGGCCGGGGACTTGTTCGGTGACGCCGTCTCCCGGTGCGTTGCCGTCGTCGGCCACCGCTTCCTGGTCGCTCGGTGCAGGCTCTGCGCCGGCGGGAAGCACGGAGGTCGGTGCGCTGCCAGCACCGTCGTCGCTGCCGAATTGCACACTCACCCAGAGCAGTATCGCGACGACTGCGGCGAGCAACAAGAGTCCACCGATCACGGTGAGGGACGGCGTTTTACTCTGGGCCATTCCCTTTGCTGGCTTGCCGCGCTGCGCTCCACCGGCGTTTGGCGTGCGGTCACGCTGTTGCGTGGGAATGACGGCGCCGGCGTTCGGAGCCGCTTGCACCGGAACAGAACCGGTGATGCGTTGCGGTTCGCCGGGGATTCGGCGCTGCGGAGGCAGTGGTGCCGGAGCTGCATTGCGGGAATTGATCGGTGCCTTGCCCGCTGCGCGGGAGTTGCCTGGCGTGGGGTCACGACGTGTGCCACTTGGCGGAGACGGGGCTCGTGTGGCACGTCGTCGGTCGTCGGCGCGTCCGTCGAGGTCTGACGGAGCGCGCCGGAGCCGGCCCGCGGAGAACGGTGCGACCGGCGAATGCTCGTGCGGTGTGTCATCGATTTCAGGGGGACCCTCGGCTGCTGCTGCTTCGAGTGCAGCGACGAGGTCAGCGCCTGTCGCAGGCCGATGCACAGGGTTGCGGGCCAACAGTTGGTGGATGATGGTGACCAAGCTGGTCGGCAGCGTCGCGCGGAGGCGGTTGAGGTCGGTCGGGTCACGTTGCAGCCGGGCCAGCGCGGTGTCGGCGTCGGTTTCACCGAGGAACGGCACACGACCAGCAAGGCATTCATAGAGCACGAGGCCGAGGGAGTAGAGGTCGGCACGGCCGTCGAGCTTCTTGCCCCGGACCTGCTCCGGTGACAGGTACTTGGCGGTGCCCATCATGATGTTCTCGCTGGTGAGGTCGTCGCCGCCTGCAAGCGCCTTCGCAATGCCGAAATCAGTCAGTAAGACGCGCCCATCGGGGGTGATCATGATGTTGCCGGGTTTGACGTCGCGGTGCACGAAGTTGTTCTCATGCGCGTGGTGCAGCGCTGCCGCGGTGCACGCACCGATGTGCCCGGTGAGCTCCGGTGACAAGCGCTTCTGTGTGTCAAGCAACTGACGGAGACTCTTGCCATCGACGAGTTGCATCACCACTGCTTGGCGTCCGTCGTGTTCGAACACGTCGTGCACGGCGACGATGTTCGGGTGGTTCAGGCTTGCTGCCGCGATCGCCTCGCGTCGGAACCGTTCGGCCACCACTTCGTCAGAGGCGAGCATCGGTTTGAGCCATTTGACGGCGACTTTGCGGTCAAGGGTGAGGTCGACCGCCAACCAGACTTCGGCCATCCCGCCTTGGGCCAGCCGTCGCTTGAGCTGATAGCGCTCCGCTATCAGCGTTTCGGCAGGAGGCAGGGCAGACATGATCGCTTGGAACGCTAGTGCTCCCGGCCCGACTCTTCAGGGCAATGATTTGTGACGTGACCAGGCGGGCGCAATGTCAGGGGACTTCGTGGAATGCCACGCCGATCGTCCCTCGCCCGCCGTGGGTGCCGATGACCGGACCGATTTCACCGACGACGATCTCGCCGTCGTAGTACGGGCGGAGCATGTCGACGAACGCGTCGACGTCGCTGCAGTCAGCGTGCATGACGGCGAGGTTCTCGCTGTTCCCTTCGAAGCTCTTCACCTTGTTGACGAGATAGGCCAGCGCCTTGGATCGTGTGCGCTGCTTGCTTTCCTGCTCAACGACGCCGTCGGCGACTTCGATGATCGGCTTGATCGACAATGCGGTGCCGAGCAACGCGCGGGCGTTGCCGATTCGGCCGCCCTTCTTCAGGTTGTCGAGGGTGTCCAGCGCACCAAAGACGCGAGTGCGTTGAGCGAGCGAGGTGGCAAGGGCTTCGACGTCGTCGATTGAGGCACCGTCGTGCCCTGCTCGAGCACACGCCAGGGCGATTGTTCCAAGCCCCATCGTGACCGTTCGGCTATCGACGATCCGAATATCAAGGTCCAGCGATTCGTCCGACGCAATCGAGCGAGCAGCGAGTTCCGCGCTTTGCATGGTTGCCGACAGTGCGCCCGACAGAGAGACGACGACGACGCCGGCCGCACCTTCGGCTGCGAGTTCGCGGTACACGGTTTCGAATTGGCCAGGAGCTGGTGCGGCGGTCTCTGGCAGGGTGTCGGAGCCGACGACGCGCGTCCAGAATTCCGCAACGGTGAGCTGCTCGCGGTCGATGAACTCTTCGTCGCCGAACCGAATGCTCAGCGGGACGATGATGATGCCGAGTGCAGCGGCGACCTCGGCGGGCAGGTCACAGGAGCTGTCGGTGACAATGCGAACGACTCCGGACGAGGGGCTCGAGGCGGGCGTGCTGGACGGTGCTTCACTCACGGGTGAGAAAGGTTACTGCGATCACGGCGCAGTGGCGTCGGCCGGCTCCGGGTCTGCTCGGCGCTTCCGCCAGCTTGCGAACCACCAGGCGCCGAGCATCAAGAGAAGCCCGCCGGTGAGTACCTGTCCGAGACCAGTGAGGCTGTTGACGCGCGCAGTCAGTGAAACAGGATCACCCAGCGGTTCACCGACCGGGGTGAGCAGTTGAATGGACACGGGAGACGTGCCGTTCGAGCGCGCCCGCACCGGCACCTGAATGTCGGTGCTGTCGTTGGCCCGGAGCGAAATGATTCGATTGTTCTCCGGAAAGGTGAGCTTGGCGGATGTGAGCTGCACCATCACATTGAGACGCTCGTCGCTGTTGTTCGTGAGGCGGAGCGGGATGTTGTCCGAGCGGCCTGTCAGCGTGAAGGTGAACGGATCGGGCAGAGTCAACGCTGACCTGATGTCGCTGGCCTCAGCAGCGACTCCCTCGATGACTGCTGTGGCCGCAGCGTCACTCACGCCGTTTGAGAGCAGGACGTCGAGTTGCTCGAGCCAGATGGGGAGCCGCTCATCACCGTCGTCGAGCATCGACGCGGTACTGATGAGGTTGAGTGTGGTTGCCTCGATGGTCGCCAGGCGCGCGGTGAGGTCGGGGCCGGCGACATCGGGCAGCACGAGTGGAGTTCCACCGGGCGCACTCTGCGTGTCGGTGGTGCCAACGAGCGCGGTGGGCGCAACGACGTCGATGTCAGGCGTGGTTGTGGCCATTGCCACGAATGCATTGATCAATCGCGGGTCGGGCGGAGCGAGGTCGTCGAGGCCAATCAGCTTGCTGCGCCGAACGGTGCGACCTTGGCTCCGGTGATCGAGAATGACGGCAGCGACGGTCCTGATTGCCCACTCGGTCTCGGTCGATGTGGCCAGGGTCGCGTCAGCTTGCTCCGGCGCGAATTCTTGGCTGATCGGGTCGGTGAGCAGAATCGGGAGCGTGCCGCCGTCGGGCAGCTCGACGTCGACGAATCGGTCCGTATCGGGGCGCTCGCCTCCCACGAAGTCGTCGTAGCGGTTCGGCGTCATCAGGAGATAGCGCACGCCGAGGGTGCGCAGCAGTTGTGCTCCCGGCGCGCTGAGGGCAGTATCGACGACGCGTACGACTCGGGTCGGGGGTCGAGACAGCGCGGCGGTGATGCTGTCCTCGCCGCGTTCAAGGGCCTGGGTGTACCGGTCACCAATTCCCGCCGCGACGGCGGAGGACACATCAAGATTGATGTCGCTCAGGGCCACGAACTCGTCGTCCGCGACTGTCTCGGTGATGTCATCGCCAGCGGCACCATCCAACGCGGCGGTGAGCATTCCGGGTGGAATAGATGCCAGCAGTGGAGGATCGATCTGAGCGGCTGCAGCAAGGATGTCGTCGGCGCGCTGGGCGGCAGCGGTATCGCCGTTGCCACCGGTCCCTGGCGGGCGTTCGGCTGCGGTCACGATGGCGAACTGCACAGGTTCGGCCGGGCGGTTGATTTCGCCCACCCCTGCGCGGCGCTCGACGAGCGTGCCGTGAGTGCCGATGAGGTCATCGTCGATCAGGAGTTGCATGCGCAGGGGGTACACGCCAGGAGTCGGGAATTCCAGGCTGTCGGGGCCACTCAGTTCCGAGTCACCGCCGACGTCGGTCGGCAACGTCACCGTCAGGAGCGCAGTGTTGGCATCGACCACCTCGACCGCAGCTCGGACGTCGGGAATTCGGACGCCGTCGATGTTGTCCCGAAACGCGCCGGGAGCGGCCCGATCGCCGAGCAATCTGTTGGCGTCGTCGATGTCAGTGATCGTGGCGAAGTTCGCGACGTCGACCGTCAACGTTCGTCGCGGCGGCACGGTCGTGGTCGGCGCTGGGGCGGCGGTGGTGACTGAGGGCAGCGGAGTCGTGGTGGATGCGATCGGGGCGCCCGGATCCGTCGGAGGAACTGTGGTCGTGGTCGTCGT
>NZ_CAXCAM010000032.1:0-29961 GCF_963980585.1 uncultured Ilumatobacter sp. | reverse complement strand
GCCAGAGCCAGAGCCAGAGCAGCCGCCGGCGCAGACACCAGACGATGGCGAATCCGACGGTGGACTGACGAGCAATCAGTGGTTTGCAATCATCCTCATTGCGCTTGCCGGTTTCGCGTTAATTGCTGGAATTGTCGCGTCCGCATCGCGTCGCTCAGACAAGCAGCAGGCGGAACGAAGCGCCAGCCGTCGGTCTGCTGGCGAGATTGTTGGACTGAGCCGTTGGTTAGCCGATCAAGGCAGCATTGACGTGCTTCGCTCGACGGATGTGCAGCAACTGGAGCTTGCCTGGCAGACCGTGCGAACCCGTGCCGTGGACCTTGAGAATCGATGCCAGGCGTTGGCGAACAGCGCCGAGCATGCGAACCTGAGCGACGCATTGCGTACGCTGTCGATCAGCGTGGCGAGCCTACGCGGAGCGCTCGAAACCAGTGTGCGGCTTCGAAAAGATCCGAACGCCTCAGAGATGGAACAGTTGATTGCCGAGAGCACCACTACCGTGTCTCAGCGGCGTCAAGAAGTTCAGTCCGCCACAGATGCGCTGTCTTACGCAGTGACCTGAGGAGCAAGGCGAGCCCAAATTGGACGATGATCACTGGCGCTGAGGCCTGCGACAACTCCGCAAGATATTGGCGTGAATGACCGCGTATATATGTGGTCGAGAGAGAATTCTCGGCCTCCCCTGCGCAACGTCGGACCTGCACCTTCGGTCGCGCGGCGCGCACCAATTGATGCAAGCCGCGAGGTCACGGCTTCGATCCCGCGGCGAGTCAGGGTGTTGAAGTCGCCACCGATAACAAGTAGCTCATCTGGACCTGCAGAGGTGACGTCACCGATGGCAGCGAACTGCCTCCGACGCTTGGCAGGACTCAGCGTGGCGACCTCGGTGTGCACGCTGCAGGCTCGGATGCGCATAGGACCGACGTGTGCCACAGCATGCACAAGGTGACGAGGCTGGCCTTGCACGGCTGAGGTGTAAGGCAGCGACACCACGCCTGGGTCCGACAGCGGCCAACGTGAGAGTACGGCGTTACCGAAGTTGCGGCCAGTCTGAGGGTGCACCGAGGCCGGGACGTACACGTACTCCAACCCAACCGTTCGTGCCACGAGCTCGGTGCCTTGTTCATCCATCTCCTGCAAGAGGATCAGGTCGGCGTCCCGGAGTTGCGGGGACTCAAGCAGCGCTGCTGCTGCTGCGGCGGCTTCAACGCCAAACTGAATATTCCAGGAGACGACGAGAAGTTGAGCGGGGATCGCCCGAGAGTCACCCGTGCTGACGCCGCCTTGGAACGTTTGCGACGCGGAGGCCATGCGATGAGCGACGAGTTCAGTCGTCGACCAGGGTCCGGAACGAGAAGGCAGTGGCGATGATGATCAGTCCGAAGATGACGAGCTGAAGGCCTGCGATCCAAGCGATGACGGTGACGGTCGGAGCCGGCCACGAAACGACGACGATGCCGGCGATGGCTGCGACCAGGCCTCTCAGAATGCGGAGGCCACGGCCACCCGATTCGCGGTCGGCGATTGCGGCCACCACGTCGATCGAGCCCGAGACGATCCAGACAACGCCAAGAATTGTGGCGAGGATGGCGACAGTCTCGTACGGGTTGCGCAACACGATCACACCGCTGATCATGAGCAACACGCCGACAAACCCGACCACCCCGGCGGTCTCGCCGGCGAACGCTTCGATCAGACGAAACAGGCCGAACACGATGAACTGGATTCCGATGAGGACGGAGATGACGGCCAACGTCTGGCTGGGCCAGGCCAGCACGATGACACCCATGATGACGGTGATGACGCCAACGAACATGAGCGCTGGCCATTCGCGAGCCATTCCGAGGCCGGGAACGGCGTCATCGAGTTCGGTTGTCTGCATGGTGTCCTTCTCCCGTTTGGCTGGTCATGCGTGAGCGTAACGAACCGTGGCGATGGATCAGGCGTACGGTTGGCCGAATCAGGCTGGGGCGTGGTCCGGCACCGCGATGCGTCGAATCAAATGCTCGGTGGTACCGATCCAGGTCAGGAGCTTGGATTCTGGCAGCGGCCGGGAGACGCCGAAGCCTTGTGCAACGTCACACCCGATCTTGAGGAGATGTGTCGAGACCTCTGCACTTTCAACACCCTCCGCGACGATCTTGAGGCCGAGGTTGTGGCCCAGCAGAATGGTGGAGGTCACGATGGCCTCATCCTGCGGGTCGAGGAGCAGGTTGCTGATGAAGCTGCGATCGATCTTGAGCTCTGCGACGGGGAGCCGGCGTAGATAGCTGAGCGATGAATAGCCCGTCCCAAAGTCGTCGAGCGACAACATCACGCCCAGCTGGGCGAGCCGCTCAACCGTCAACATCGTGCGCGGGGTGTCGAGCATCAACGACGACTCGGTGATCTCCAGCGTGAGCCGACTCGGATCAAGGTTGTGCTCGCTCAGCCGGTGTTCGATTCGGTCAGCAAGCAGTTCATCGACGAGATCGAGGGTCGAGAGGTTGACGGAGACCGTGAGGTCGAATCCGGCATCAAGCCAGGAGCGAGCGTCGCGAATGGCCAGAGCGAGTACTCGATCAGTGACCGCCTTGATCAATCCGGTCTCCTCAGCAACAGGAATGAAGTCGTCTGGTTGCACCCAACCGCGCACCGGATGGCGCCACCGCGCAAGTGCCTCGACGCCGATGACCGTTGAGGTCGCGAGGTCGAGTTTGGGTTGATAGTGCACTTCGAGTTCGTCGTGGTCGAGAGCAACGCGCAGGTCGCCCAGGAGCGAGAGTCGCTCGGGCGTTCGACGATCGATATCGACGCTGTACATCTCGCATCCGGTGTGCTGGGCTTTCGCGGCGTACATCGCGATGTCGGCGCGCCGAACGACGTCGTTCGTGGTGTCGCCCAACTTGATTGGTGCAACACCCACGCTGGCAGCCACGACCACGTTGAAGCCGCCCAGGACGAACGGCACCCTCGACGCCTCGACGAGCCGTTGAGCCAACTGCATGACCTCGCGATCGCTGTTGCGATTGACGAGCACTGCATACTCATCGCCGCCGAAGCGAGCGAGCACGTCCATGAATTCCAGCTCGGCGGCCAAACGGGTGGAGAACTCGATGAGCACCTGATCTCCGGCTTGGTGCCCGAGCGTGTCGTTGACTTCCTTGAAGCGATCGAGGTCGAGCATCAGGACTGCAGTGCATTGATTCACGGCGGCCCGGTCCGTGGCGTCGGCGACGTGGCGGTCGAAGCCGGCTCGATTCAAGTGTCCCGTGAGCGAATCGCGCAGCGCATCGCTCTCAGCGCGGGCGTGCATCAGCGAATTTCGCACGCTGGTGGCGAGCTGATCGGCGATGTGTCCGGCGCGAGTCACGTCGTCGTCACCGAACTCATCGGTGATTCCAGCTCGACCGGTGAGCATCAGGGTGCCCATCTCGCCCTGTCCATCGACGATCGGAACGACCATCCGCTTCGTGCCGCTGCCTGCTGGTAGCTGGGCGACCTCGCTCGTCGCTGGCTCGGTCGCAAAGGCGTCCGGTGGTGTATCGGTGATACCGACAAGGTGTGCGGGCTCGGCAGGGTTGGCGACACACCTCAAGGATGTCCAGCCTTCCGCGCACACCACGTCGTGGAGATCGATGCTGCCGGCGTCGGCACGTAACAGCTGCATCGACTCGTCAAGCGCGCGTGGGACGAGTTCAACGAGCTGAATCGATTCGCCAATTCGGCGGGTGAAGTCGTGTACTGCGCTCAGGTTGCGGTGGCGTTCTGCGAGGCGCCCATTCTGGCGCAGCACAAACCACACCGCAGCGACCGGGAGAACCGCCAGCGGGGCATAGGCGAGCCCGACGAGCGCGGGAGCGAGTGCCATCGCCGCGACCGCCGCGCTCACTGGGCCGAGCACGATGTTTGTCTTCAGCTCCGCGATCAGGCGTTCGACGACGCGACCTTCGAAGCAGGCAATGGCGACGGAGACGACCAGCGAGCCGACGAACGATGCGACGGCGAGCGCCACAGCGATGGTGACGAGGAGTTGCCCATCAGATGGGTTTGGCATATCGCAGACCCAGTGAAGAATCGCGAAGGTGAGGGCGGTCTCGAACGAGAACAACGCGCCGTTGAGCGCGAGCTTGTGGCGGGCGGGCCGCATTGTGAAGAAGAAGACGGTCAAGCTGCCAATGAGGCGGACAACAATGGCGGCCACGGGACCCAAGAAGACGAGAGCGAACGCTGCGGGGACCTCCGACAGCGTGAAGGACATCGTTTCGCGACGGTATTCCATGTGGAATGCGAAGCGCTCGGCCAGGCCGAACCCGACGAGGATGGCAATGCCAATCCACCAGGGTCCCTGTCGGGCGCTCACGTTGAGCGCCGTCGTGGACAGAAGCCACCCGCTCGCGGCAAGGAGGGCAGCAGAGATCAGGAGCACGCCGTACACCGCACGCGATGACCTGGGCCCCTCGTGAACCTCCGGGGTCGCGATCTCAGATCCGACGGTCACGGTTGGTCTCCTGCCGTAGGTTCGGGAACGGAGGCGCCAGTCGATGCGACGGCGGCGATGTGACGAATCGAGTTGTGTGGAGTGATCTGCCGCCGCAGCATGAGGTGTCCGCCAAGTCCAATGCGCCCGGCGCCAGGTAGCAACGAGTCAAGATCCATACAACATCATCGGCAACTTGCTGCAAATGGTTGAGTGGTCATCTTGAGCGAGTTCTGATTTTCGGCTCGGTCGAAGCCCCAGAATTGTCACGCTCTGTGACCCGACAGCTCAGAGCGTGGAGTTTGCCGGGTGACTCGTTCTTCAGGCTTTCTTGACGAACTCGGCTTTCACCAGCAGTTGTCGGCCATCAACCTTGGCCTCGATCTCATGATCGCCCGAGACCAACCTGATTGATTTGATCTTGGTGCCCGACTTGACGCCGCCGGCTTTGCCGTCCGTCTTGAGGTCCTTGATCACAGTCACGGCGTCGCCGTCGGTCAACAGATTGCCGTTGGCATCGCGGATGTTGCCCAGCCCGTTGTCGGCGTCTCCAAGCCATTCATGCCCACACGTTCCGCATTCGTAGCCGTCGTCGGCAAGGAGCGGCTCCGGCATGGTGCAGATCGGGCAGTTCGGGAGATCAGCCATGGCGAGTGTGTATCAGCGGCCCGCGGCGTTCGCGTCTCGTTGAGATGGTGACGTCGCTGGCAGAGTGACGTCATGTCGAGAACCGGAGTACTGAGTGGAGCTGTCGCCGTGGTCACTGGTGGGGCAAGCGGCATGGGACTGGCAACCGTCCAGCGCTTTGTCGCCGAGGGCGCGTCGGTTGTCGTCGCTGACCTCAACGTCGAGGCCGGAGAGCGTGTCGCAGCGGAGTTGGGGGATGCTGTTCGGTTCGAGCGTTGTGACGTGTCCGTCGAAGCTGATGTCGCAGCGGTGGTGCGCGCCGCGGTCGATTCATTTGGCCGACTCGACATCATGTTCAACAACGCGGGTGTGGGTGGAGCATTCGGGCCCATTACCGAGATCGAGTCCGACGATTGGGACACAACCTTCGGCGTACTGGTCCGAGGCGTTTTCACTGGAACCAAGCATGCGGCCCGCCAAATGATCGAGCAGGGGGCGGGCGGGTCGATCATCAACACCGCGTCGGTGGCCGGCCTCGGCGGTGGGGGAGGCCCGCAGGCCTACTCGGCAGCCAAGGCAGCAGTCATCAACCTGACCGAGACCACCGCGAACGAACTGGCCGCGCACTCGATCCGGGTCAATGCGATCTGCCCGGGCATCATCTTCACGCCGCTGATGCATCGAGGCGACGAGGCTGATGCCGAGACCGTGATGAGCGAGTTGCAGCCGCTCCCGAAGCGAGGCGAGGGGTCCGACATCGCCGGCGCAGCGCTCTGGCTGGCAGGACCCGACGCGGCATTTGTCACGGGCACATCGATCGTGGTCGACGGTGGGATCAGTTCGGCGGGCACTCGCCTCTATGGGCGGCTCGGTGGCACGCAGAATCTGGACAGAGTCGTCGGAATCGCGCACGGCACAACGGGTCAGGCGGCATCGGTGAGACGGCTGTGAACGTCTGACTCAGTGCAGCCCTCAGGTGCTGGTGTCGCGCTTGATGGCATCGGAGATCATTTGCTTCGCTTCGGCGGCATCTCCCCAGTGATCGATCTTGACCCACTTGTCGGGTTCGAGATCCTTGTAGTGATCGAAGAAGTGATGGATTTGCTGCAGAGTGATCTCGGGGAGCTGGGTGTAGTCCTCAATGTGGGCGTAGCGGCGGCTGACCTGAGGACTCGGCACTGCGAGGATCTTTTCGTCGAGCCCGGCGTCGTCCTCCATCACGAGGACGCCGACCGGCCGACAATTGATGACTGCGGCTGGAACGATGACTCGCGTGTTGCACACGAGCACGTCGATCGGGTCGCCGTCCTCGGAGAGCGTGTGCGGGATGAAACCGTAGTTTCCCGGATAACGCATCGGGGTATACAGAAACCGGTCGACGAACAGCGTGCCCGAGTCCTTGTCAAGCTCGTACTTGATCGGCTCACCGCCGACAGGAACTTCGATGATGACGTTGACATCGTTGGGTGGCGTGTTGCCGATCGGTATCTGTTCGATCCTCATCGGCACACCGTAGGACACCGGCGTCGGGCACACGGTTTCGGATTGGCGTGGCGTCGCGGGAGACTGTCGCAGTGGAAGCTGACCAGAGCACCGATGACTCGCCGTGGGCGCTGCAACTCGCCGCCAGAGTGGAAAAACTTGACCCACCAACGGCTGCGGCAATCGGTGCGGCGGCAGCGCTGGCAACGATCGAGCTCCTGGACGACCCCCGCAGTCAGCCTGAAGGCGAGTGGCATGACGCCGTCGCGAGCTGGAACGGTGCACGCATCCGCAAGATCGTTCGTCGGGGTCGGGCGTCGGCGTGGCAGCGTGCCCAGGTGCCTGACGGCGTGACCGTCGAACGAGACGGCGCTGAGGTTCGTGCCTTCGTGCCGTCTCGCATGAATCAAGCCCCGGAAGCGCTGGCCAAGCTGCAGATTCAATCGTCGTCACTCGACGAGATCGAGCGCGTCGCAGCCGTGCCCAACGGGCGAGGGCTCTTCATCGCGGTCACTCCGTGCGTCGAGATGTCGTGGGGCAAGCAGGCAGCGCAGTGCGCGCACGCCGGGCAATGGGCGTGGATGCGGTCAGATCCGGAGACTGTGCGGGCATGGGACACGGCGGGACGGCCGATCACCGTCGTCCATCCGACACGGGCGCTGTGGGCGAAGCTCGTCGAAGACGCACCAGTGCAGATCCACGACGGTGGCTTCACGGAGGTTCCGGCCGGGACCAAGACCGCCCTCGCCTGGTGGGCTGAGCCATTCGGTCACTGAACACGGAGCTCTTGGCGTACGAAAAAAGAGGCTCGTCAGCTGAATGGTTGAAGGAACGCTGCGACGTTGGCACCGATATCGCCGACGGCGTAACCGCCCTCTTGCAGCACGACGGTGGGCAAGCCCGTTGCGTTGATGGCCGCTCCGATCTCCACGAAGTCGGTGGTGCCAATGATGAATGTGCCGAGTGGGTCATGTTCGTAGGTGTCGACGCCCAGCGACACGACCAGGGCATCCACGTCAGCGTCGGCGATGCGAGTGAGTGCAGTGTCGAGTGCCGCCATCCAACCCTGCATGGTCGTTCCGGCGGGAAGTGGCAGGTTCAGGTTCCAGTACTCGCCGTCGCCCTGACCGATCTCGCTCGCGTGGCCCGTGAACCAGGGAAACTCGAAGACGGGGTCCGCATGGATTGAGATGAAAAGCACATCGCTGCGTTCGGCGAAAATGGCCTGCGTGCCGTTGCCATGGTGATAGTCGACGTCGAGGATCGCGACACATGACGCGCCACCGTCGAGGAGTCGTTGCGCCGCGATGGCGGCGTTGTTGAGATAGCAGTAGCCACCAAACTGGTCGGTGGTCGCATGGTGGCCCGGCGGTCGGCACAACCCGTACGTCGTGTGGCCGTGCTGCAGCATCAGGTCGGCGCTGGTCACGGCGATTGCCGCGGCCTCTCGAACAGCCGGCCAAGTGCCGGCTGTGATCGAGCAGTCCGCGGCGAAGCTGTGATATCCGAGCTGACCGATGAGGTCGTGGGGGCGTGTGGGGCGCATCCCTCGAGCCGGCCACGTGAACCCCATCGCGGCCGCGCCTGACTCGCCACGCTCGACCCATCGCTCCCAGGCGGTCGCGAGGAAATTGACGTACTCCGGTGTGTGGACCCGGCCGAGCAGTTCTTCCTCGACTTCGTTCGGCTCACTGAACTCGTGGCCAGTCGCTCGGAGCGCAGTGGCAATCAGATCGGCGCGCTTGGGCCCTTCGTGCGAAAGTGCGAGCTGACCGTCGTTGAGCTCCAGCCCGTGATGCGCCCGGTGTACCTCCGAGGCGACGACCCGCACTAGATGGTGGGGACTTCCGTGTGTCGGCCAAACACGTTGGCCATGGTGCCCATGACCTCGCCAAGCGTGGCATAGGTGTGGGATGCCTCGATCAGGGTCGGCATCAGATTGACCTCTGGGTCGGCCGCCTCCGCAGCCAGCTGGGCGAGGATCTTGTCGACGGCCTCCTGGCTGCGATCATTCTTGACCGTGTCGAGGCGAGTGCGCTGACGTGCTTCGTCCTTGTTGCTGATTTGCAGGGTGTCCATCTCGTCGTCGTCGTTGCCTTCGCGGAAGTCGCTGACACCAACGATGATTCGCTCGCCTGCATTGAACTTGCGCTCGAGTTCGTACGCCGAGTCGCCGATGCGGCTCTGGAACCAGTTCTCGTCGATGCCGGTGATGCAGCCTTCGAGCATTGAGCCTTGACCGAAGTCGTCAAGCTTGGCGAAGATCTCTTCGGCCTGGCGCTCCATCTCGTCGGTGAGTTCCTCGACGAAGTACGAGCCACCGAGGGGGTCGGCCACGTGGGCCACGTTGGTCTCGTGCGCGATCACCTGCTGCGTGCGCAACGCAATGCGGGCCGACTTCTCAGTGGGCAGTGCCAGAGCTTCGTCCATTGAATTGGTGTGCAGGCTCTGTGTGCCGCCGAGCACTCCGGCGAGTGCCTCGATTGCCGTGCGCACGATGTTGACCTCGGGTTGCTGCGCCGTCAGCGACACGCCGGCCGTCTGCGTGTGGAAGCGGAGCTGCATGGACTTCTCGAGCTGTGCGCCGTAACGATCCTTCATCCAACGCGCCCAGATGCGCCGCGCAGCACGGAGCTTGGCGATCTCTTCGAAGAAGTCGATATGGGCGTTGAAGAAGAAGCTGAGCCGCGGGGCGAAGGAGTCGATGGGGAGACCGGCCTGGAGCGCGAGTTCGACGTAGGCGAACCCGTTCGCGAGCGTGAACGCAAGTTCTTCGGCAGCAGTCGAGCCGGCTTCACGGATGTGGTAGCCGGAAATCGAAATCGAGTTCCAGCGCGGCATCTCAGCAGCGGTGAACTGGATGGTGTCGCGAACGAGGCGCATCGACTGACGCGGCGGGAAGACGAACTCTTTCTGCGCTTGGTACTCCTTCAAGATGTCGTTCTGCAGCGTGCCGCCGAGACGAGCGCGGTTGACACCCGACTTCTCTGCCTGAGCGACATACATCGCAAAGATCGGTGCGGCAGGGCTGTTGATCGTCATCGACGTGGTGATTTCACCAAGGTCGATGTCGGCGTAGAGATCTTCCATGTCGGCAAGGGAGTCGACGGCAACACCGCAGCGGCCAACCTCGCCGAGCGACATCTCGTCGTCGGAGTCGAGGCCGAGCAACGTGGGCATGTCGAATGCGGTCGACAGTCCGGTTCCTCCGGCCTGAAGGATCTCCTTGAACCGGCCATTGGTGTCCTCGGCGGTGCCAAACCCGGCGAACATTCGCATCGTCCACAACTTCGATCGGTACATCGATGCATGCGGGCCACGGGTGTACGGGTATTGCCCAGGGAACTCGCCGTCGTCGGGTCCGTAGACCGGGTCGAGCGGAATGCCCGACATCGTGGCGTAGTCGTCGTCGCGAATCCTCGACGCGCCAAACGCTTCTTCCCACACGTCACGATTCGTACGACTCGCAGCATCACTCATGCGCGTCAGGCTAGATCCCGGGGTACCGCATCCCCCGGTCGAACCCGCCCCCATGTCTGTTCGCCCGGTGGCGAAGCCGTCAATCGGTGACGAGGCGGGCGGGGAATCCGCCCTTGGCGATCGGGCCCCATCGCTCGATGGTCAGCCGGATCAAGCACTTGCCTTGCTGAGTCATCGCGTCGCGGTACTCGTCCCAGTCGGGGTGTTCCCCAGAGATCACTCGGAAGTAGTCGCACAACCCGTCGAGTGCGTCGGGGAGGTCGAGAACTTCAGCAGTGCCGTCAACCTGAACAAATTCACCGTTCCACTCGTCGCTCTGCACAACCATCGATGCCTGTGGATTCCTGCGCAGATTATGCACCTTGGCCCGCTCCGGGTAGCTCGACACGACAATGCGGGCCGGAACATCACCGGGGTCATCCAGTCCCATCGACACCAGCGACGATTGCGGCCATCCGTCCCGTCGGCTCGTGAGCAACACGCCGTGGTGGCGCGGCCGGATGAAGTCGTTGAGTTCTTCACGCTCGACAATCCGATTGGTGGCGACGTACTTCTTGTTGACCATGTGCCGATCCTGGCAGGTTGGAAGCGCACTCGAACGCTTGCGCTGATACACATCGCGCATGACCAACGGTTTCACTGCTGCAGATGTCCCCGACCAGTCCGGGCGGACAATCCTCGTCACCGGTGCCAACACCGGACTCGGGTTCGAGGCCTCCAAGGTGCTGGCCGAACGGGGTGCCCGAGTGTTGTTGGGCTGCCGGTCGGAGGAGAAGGCGCAGCTCGCCATCGCTTCGATCAAGACCGAGGTGCCTGATGCCGATCTCGAGTTCGTCGCGCTCGATCAAGCGGACCTTGCCAGTGTTCGACGTGCGGTGGACCAGGTCCAGGGCGAGAGTCGTCTCGACGTGCTGGTCAACAATGCCGGCGTCATGATGCCGCCAAGGGAGATGACCGCTGACGGCTTCGAGTCGCAGTTTGGGGTGAACCACTTGGGCACCTTTGCCCTCACGGCGCTGTTGCTGCCGAAGTTGGCCCGCCAAGATGGCGCTCGCGTCGTGGTGACGAGCAGCATTGCGCACCGTGGAGCGAAGATCTTCTTCGATGACATCAGCGCAGAGCGGTCATACCGGGCGCAGGATCGGTATGGACAGAGCAAGCTCGCGAACCTGCTGTTCATGTACGAACTCGATCGTCGGCTGCGAGGGACCGAGTCATCGACGATCGCAGTCGGCTGCCATCCAGGTATTGCCGACACCGAACTGGCTCGTCATCTTCCAAGTGTCGTGCGATTCGCCGTCCCCTTGTTCCGTCCGTTTTTCAACACCGCGGCAGCGGGAGCATGGCCGACGTTGATGGCAGCCGCCGGACCAGACGTTGATGGCGGTGACTATCTCGGACCGACGAAGCGCAACGAAACAGCGGGGCCAGCCGGTGCCGCCCGCGCAACGTCAGTCGCACGTGACGAAGCGCTCGCCGCGAGGCTGTGGGACCTGTCTGTCGAGATGACCGGCATCGACCCCGAACTCTGATGTCCGGGGAGTGACGGCCGGTCCAGCGTGACGGCTGGTCCCGACCCCGACGTCACGCTGGACCCGAGATGCTGTCGTCAGCGCCCGAGTGCGGTGGCAAGGCCGTCGGGATCAGCGACGCTGACCCACAGGGCGGAGTGGGAGCGCGGCCCAATCACCTTCGGGATTTTCTCGACGAACTCGATGCACAGGCCCAGGTGATGGTTCGTCCCGAACGTCAGGCCGTCGTCAGCAAAACTCAGTCGAGCCCCGACCGCCGTGTACCAACGATGTGGCCCGGTGACCTCGGTGTGATCGACGTTGTCGATGGGGGTTTCGAGGTGCAGGAAGCCGAAGGTGGCGCGGAATTGCCCGTCGTCGGTGAGGGTCACGCCGTCATCATGGCTGACCCGCATGGCGGCGAACATCGGTGTCCACCGGCGGTCGAGTTGATACGGGAAGAACTCACTCATCCGCACAGCCTGCCAGCGACAAGCAGCCAGACGTCACAGCGGCTGCGTCGGGTGCAACTTTTGAGTGAGTCGATCACTAGGTTCTGATGCGCACATCTGTTGCACACCAACCTCGCAGTCACCGATCCAGGAGTTCCCCAATGCGCGAAGCAGTCTTCGTTTCCTACGCCCGTACCGGTCTGGCCAAAGCTGGCCGTGGCGGCTTCAACATGACGCCGACCATGTCGATGGCGGCCCACGCCATCAAGCACGCCGTCGAGAAGGCGGGCGTCGAGCCTGAAGCTGTCGAGGACGTCGCACTCGGCAACGGCGCGCACGGCGCCGCCAACCTCGGTCGCCTCGCTGGTCTGCTCGCTGGCCTCCCCGTCAATGTTGGTGGCAACACCATCCAGCGTCACTGCTCATCGGGTCTGAACTCGATCGCTGTCGCAGCCAACCACATCAAGCAGGACGGCGTCGACATCGCCGTTGCCGGTGGTGTCGAGTCGATCACGATGCCCGGTGGCGGCATCGACAGCCTTGGCGGCGTCGACCCGGCCCTCACCGAGCAGTACCCCGCGATCTTCATGGCGATGATCGAGACCGCTGACATCGTGGCCGAGCGTTACAACCTGTCGCGTGAGTACCAGGACGAGTACTCCCTCGAATCGCAGATGCGGATGGCGCGTGCGCAGGAGAACGAGCTCTTCGTGGACGAGATCGTCCCGATGGCCACGAAGATGAAGCTGGTCGACCGTGAGACCAAGGAAGAGACCATCGTCGACTACGTCGTCGACAAAGACGAGTGCAACCGTCCGACCACGACCCTCGAAGGCCTCGCCAAGCTCGGCCCGGTCCGCGGCGAAGGCAATTATGTCACCGCCGGTAACGCCAGCCAGCTGTCCGATGGCGCTGCCGCTGTGGTGATGATGAGCGACGAAGAAGCAAGCCGCCGCGACATCGAGCCGCTCGGCGCCTTCAAGGGCTGGGCCGTCGCTGGCTGTGAGCCTGACGAGATGGGCATCGGCCCGATCTACGCCGTGCCCAAGCTCCTCAAGCGACATGGCCTGACCGTCGACGACATCGATATCTGGGAGCTCAACGAGGCGTTTGCTTCGCAGTGTCTCTACAGCCGCGACAAGCTCGGCATCGACCCGGAGAAGTACAACGTCAACGGCGGCTCGATCGCCATTGGCCACCCGTTCGGCATGACTGGTACCCGCTGCGCCGGCCACATCCTGCAAGAGGGCAAGCGTCGCGGCGCCAAGCTCGGCGTGGTCACAATGTGCATCGGTGGCGGCCAAGGCGCTGCCGGCCTCATCGAGATCTACTGATCATCTCCTGAGACTCACACGCTGACGAACTCCGTCCGCTCCGCCCAGTGCTGCTGGGTGCGACGGGCGGAGTTCGTCGCGTTTGGCGTTACTCGAAGCTGCGTTCGATGGCTGCCCACCAGTCGGCACCGCTGCTGGCCCATGCGGAACGTCGCATGGCGAACTCCCGGGCGGCGCGATCTCCGGGCCAGTCTGCCGGTCTGAGTTCGCGCGGCAGGTCTGGGTCGATGAGCGGAAATCGGCGCCATCTATCGACGAGTTCAAGCAGGCGACGGGTTGTTGCCGCATCGTTGAGAATGGCTGGGTTGTCGAGTTGGGACAGAAAGGCCTCGTACTGGCAGGCAAGCGGACCGGGTGGCCAGGCGCGCTCGGCAACGTCGAGCGGCGAGCCGATGTCGGTCATGGCCGACCGAAAAAGCACTGCCCCTTCAACGTCGAGATCGCGCACGATGGCGGCGGCTTCGCGCTCGCGCTCGACGCGTGGTGAGACCCAGACGCCCTGCCCCAACGTGCCGAACCCGGCCCAGCCGAGCTGGACGGCGAGACGTGAGCGCAGGGGTCGATGAGTCTCGGGAACGCTGGCCAACAACACGAGCCATTCGCCGTTCCACGGATGGTCGTCGGCGCCGAGACCGTAGATGCGGTCGGCGCCGCGAACGAGCAGATCAGTGGCCCATTCGGTGAGCTGCCAACGGCTCTTACGGCCGACTCGTTCGGAGGTCATCCAACCTTTCGCTCCCAGCCGACTGATCGCCTGACGTGCTGCCTTGTCCTCGACGTCGAGGAGCCCGAGCGCGGCGACGAGCGTTTGTGTCCAGGCGCTTCCGCCCGCAGGTCGCATCAGTTCGCCGAACACAGTGATCAACAGATCAGAGGCACTGGAGATGCCGACGTCACCGTCCTGACGCAGACCGAGAACCGGTGCCAAAGGAGCGACATCGATTGAGGGGAGGAGCACGTTCTACATTCTGCTTGCGATGCGAGATGAAAGCAAGGTATGTTGGTGATTCACAAGGTAGGGGTTCTGAGATGTCCGATGCAGCCGTCCCGACGGCACCGATCACGTTCGAGCGTCAGCCCGACGCGTACGCCCACTGGAACCTGAAGATCGACGGTCACGCAGCTTCGCTGTCGATGAACGTCTCGCCGAGCGGGGGTTTGCTCGGCGACTACGAACTCAAGCTGAACAGTTACGACATCGGAGTCGACATCGAACTCGCCGACGCTGTGCGCCGCATCCGCTTCGAGCATCCGGAGGTGAAGGTCGTTGTCATCGACAGCGCACTCGAAGGCGTGTTCTGCGCCGGCGCCAACATTCGAATGCTCGCCGACGCCTCGCATTCGCACAAGGTCAACTTCTGCAAGTTCACCAACGAGACCCGACTTGAGATCGAGGAAGCATCGGCATCGTCCGGATTGCGCTTTCTCGCTGCAATCAACGGCGCCTGCTCAGGCGGCGGCTACGAGCTGGCGATGGCATGTGACCATTTGCTCCTGGTCGACGACCGATCGAGTTCGGTGTCGCTCCCGGAGGTCCCGCTCCTGGGCGTGTTACCGGGTACGGGCGGGCTCACGCGCCTGACCGACAAGCGGCACGTTCGTCGCGATCATGCTGACGTCTTCGCCACCAAGTCCGAAGGCATCCAAGGCGCCGAGGCGGTCGAGTGGAAACTGGTCGACGAAGTGGCACCCCCAACGATGTTCGACGACGCAGTCGCAGTCCGAGTGGAGGCGCTCGCGGCAACCTCTGATCGTGTCGATGACGGATCTGCTGTCGTGCTCGAATCGCTGAGCCGGGTTGTCGGTGACAACACGGTCTCGTATCAGTTCGTCAAGGCCACGCTCGATCGCACTCGACGTGTGGTCGACCTCACGGTGAGCGTGACCGGCGCCGTCGAGTGGCCGCTGATCGCTGCCCGTGAGCTTGACGATCTGCTCTGCCACTTGCGGTTCAACGAGCCCCAACTCGGCACGATCACACTGCGCACCAGCGGTGATGCCGCTGACGCAATTGCCCACTCCGATCGTCTTCTCACGGGCGACGATCACCTCACGCGTGAAACGGCGCTGCTGTGGAAACGAGTGCTCTCACGTCTCGACCTCACGGCACGCAGCCTGATCGCCCTTGTCGAGCCGGGTTCGTGTTTCGTCGGCGTGCTTGCCGAGGTACTGCTGGCCGCTGATCGCAGCTACATGCTCGAGGGCATCTTCGAAGATGACGACGACCCACTCCCGGCCGCGACGATGCAACTCACCGCGGCGAGCCTCGGGTCGCTGCCGATGGCCAACGGCATCACGCGGCTGACATCGCGATTCTGGGGATCGCCCGATGACCTCGCCGCAGCGCAGGCAGCGGTCGGCGAGTCGATCGATGCAGCTCGCGCTCGGCAGCTCGGCCTCGTCACATCGGCGCCCGACGATCTCGACTGGGACGACGAAGTCCGCCTTGCTGTCGAGGAGCGGGCGAGCTTCTCTCCCGATGCGCTCACAGCAATGGAAGCCAATCATCGTTTCGCCGGGCCCGAGACGATGGCAACCAAGATCTTCGCCCGATTGTCCGCCTGGCAGAACTGGGTCTTTATTCGTCCCAACGCCAGCGGCCCCGATGGTGCGCTGCGCAAGTACGGCACCGGCACCCGTCCCACCTTCGACCACACCCGCACCTGAGACGACTTGGTGCCAGGCACCAAGTCGTCCTTCGAGAAACGAGCCAGCTCATGACCAACATCGACTACAACGAGCGGATCCCGAACAACGTCGACCTGGCTGACGATCGCCGGCTGAAACGGGCGCTCGAGAACTGGCAGCCTCGCTTCCAAGAGTGGTGGTCTGACATGGGGCCGTCCGGCTTCCAAGAAAAAGACGTGTATCTGCGGACGGCTGTCGACGTTGGAAAGGAAGGGTGGGCGCACTTCGGCCACGTGAAGATGCCCGAGTATCGGTGGGGCATCTTCCTCAGCGAAGCTCAACCCGACCGCACCATCGGCTTCGGCGACAACAAGGGTGAACCCGTCTGGCAGGAGGTGCCCGGCGAATTCCGCACCGATCTCCGCCGTCTCATCGTGGTGCAGGGTGATACCGAGCCCGCATCAGTCGAACAGCAACGGCACCTCGGCGCCACAGCGCCGTCTCTCTATGACCTTCGTAATCTCTTCCAAGTCAACGTCGAAGAAGGCCGCCACCTGTGGGCGATGGTGTACCTCCTGCACCGCTATTTCGGCAAGGACGGACGTGACGAGGCCGATGCAATGCTCGAACGGAACTCGGGCGACGAAGACCACCCACGCATCCTCGGGGCGTTCAACGAAGAGACGCCTGACTGGCTGTCATTCTTCATGTTCACCTACTTCACCGATCGCGACGGCAAGTATCAACTTGGAGCGTTGCGCGAGTCGGCGTTTGACCCGCTGAGCCGGACTTGCGACTTTATGTTGAAAGAAGAGGCGCACCACATGTTTGTGGGCGCCACGGGCGTCGGTCGTGTGGTGCAACGCACGGCGCAACTGATGAACGAGCATGACACCGACGACGTCACCGCCCTTGGGGGGATCAACCTCAACACGCTGCAGCGCTACATCAACTTCCACTACTCGGTCTCGCTCGACCTTTTTGGTTCTGAACGATCGACCAACGCGGCCAACTACTACGCCGCCGGGTTGAAGGGCCGATTCGGCGAGGACAAATACGACGATGACCACGTGCTGCTGTCCGGCGAGGAACAATTCCTGACCGTCGTCGACGGAGCAATCACCGCCGAAACGTTGTCGGCTCGTGCGCTCGTCAATCACGAGCTTCGCAACGAGTACACGATCGACTGCGAGAAGGGCGTCCGTCGCTGGAACCGCACGCTGGCCGAACAGGGCATTGATGTTGAGTTGTCGCTGCCCCATGTCGGATTCAACCGCGAGGTCGGGGCGTTCCGTGACGCCGCGGTGACACCCGCAGGGGACTTGATCAGTGCAGACGAGTGGACCGAGCGACGTGACGAATGGCTGCCAAGCGACGACGAGCGACGCCACGTCGGATCGTTGATGAAGCCCGCGATGGGTGTTGGTGAGATGGCTGGATGGATCGCTCCGCCTTCCACGGGGATCAACACTCAAGCCGTCGACTTCGAGTACGTCCGGATCTGATCCGCGCGTGCCGGCTCCGGACCTCGATCCAGCTGCCTCGATCGCCTTCGTCGATGTCGACGGCGCGCGGTTACGCACAGCAACGTGGGGCGACGGAGCAGCTTCGATCGTGCTCCTGCACGATGGTCTCGGTTCGATCGGACAGTGGCGCGATGTTCCGTTTGCAGTCCACCGATCCACGGGGGCGACGGTCATGGCCTACGAGCGCGCTGGCCACGGAGCCTCGACTCCCGCCCCGAGCGGCCCGTGGCCGGCGGATTGGCTCCACCAGGAAGCCGCAGTGCTCGACGGATTGATCGGCCGAGTCGGCATCGAGTCGCCAACCCTCGTCGGTCATTCAGATGGGGGCTCGATCGCTCTGATCCAGGCAGCGACAAGCGGCCCATGTCAAAGTGTGGTGGTGCTGGCAGCGCATACCTGGGTCGAGGACTTGTGCGTCGAATCGATTCGCACGATGCGGGCAGGGCGTGCGCACTTCGTGACGGCGCTCAGCCGCCACCACGACGCGCCCGGCGCAGTGTTCGAGGCGTGGAGCGGAGGATGGGTCAGCGACGAGTTCGCCAGTTGGGACATTCGTCCGCTGATCCGCGACATCGAGTGTCCGGTATTGGTCGTGCAGGGCACGCGAGATGAGTACGCCACCGATGCCCAACTCACCGAGACCGTCGATGCAATCGGTGCAAACGCTGGGCTGCATCGCGTCGAGCGCGGCGGACACGTGTTGCACCACGACGAACCAGATCAAGTCGTTGCGCTCATCGCATCGTTCTACGATCAACATGGCTCGGCAGTGCCAGCCGAGCAGGAGGAATGACATGCACGACCACTTCAATGTGAGCGAATGGCTCGTTGACCGACACATCGACAACGGCGACGGTGGTCGCGTCGCGATCCGGCAGGGCGATGCCGAGTACACCTACGTCGAGGTACTCGGCTTGATCGAGCGAATGGCTGCGGCGCTGCGATCCCACGGTGTTCGCCCCGAGGAACGTGTTGCGCTGGCGATGCTGGACTCGATCGAGTTCGTCGCTGCATTCTTGGGCGCGATGCGAATTGGCGCCGTGCCTGTGGCGATGAACCCGCTGCTGCCTGGCCGTGACCTCGGCGTGATCGTGGCCGACGCCCGCGCGCGGGTTCTGCTCATCTCGACCGAGCGCGAGGACGCACTTGGTGATCTGCGTGCTGTTGCGCCTGAGTTGGGCCGCGTGGTGACGACGGGAGCGTCTGAGTCCGACGTGATCGGCTGGGCTGACTTCCTTCGAGCCGGTGACGGCAGCGACGGAGCTCCTCATGGCACGTGGGCTGAGTCGCCCGGCTTCTGGTTGTGCACATCCGGGTCCACGGGCGCGCCCAAGCTGGCGATGCACCGTCACGCCGATATCCCTGCGACTTGTGAGACATACGCAGACCAGGTGCTGGGAATCACAGCCGACGACGTCTGCTACTCCGTTGGTCCGATGTTCCATGCCTATGGCCTCGGCAACTCGCTCACCTTTCCGTTTTCGGTCGGCGCCACCGTCGTGCTCGAACCGTCGCGCCCGCCAACACCACAAGGTGTTGCGACGCGAGTTGCTGACCACGGTGTCACGCTCTTTTTCTGCATCCCGACGTTCTATGCAGCGTTGCTCGCCTCTGACATCGCCGACAACACGTTTGCCTCGGTGCGCTTCGGCGTCTCCGCAGCCGAAGCGCTGCCCGCTGAGACGTTCGAGCGCTTTCGGGACCGGTTCGGCGTCACGATCCTTGACGGCATTGGTTCGACCGAACAGCTGCACATCTACCTGTCGAACACGCCGGCTTCGACGAAACCCGGCACGAGCGGCAAAGCCGTCCCGGGCTACAAGGTGCGAGTCGTCGACGACGCGGGCAACGACCAGCCGATTGATGTGCCCGGCCAACTGCTGGTACGTGGTCCCTCGGTGGCGTCGGGCTACTGGTGTCGCTCCGAGATGTCCCGGGCGACGTTCGAAGGGGAGTGGATGCGGACCGGCGACCTGTACGCCCGCGATGCCGACGGATTCCACACGTACTTGGGTCGCGTCGATGACATGTTGCGTGTCGGGGGCGAATGGGTGTCGCCGGCCGAGGTCGAGGCAACATTGATCGAGCACGCCTCAGTGCTGGAAGCAGCCATTGTCGGACAGGCGGACGACCAGGGGGTCATGCGTCCCGTCGCCTTTGTGGTGGCTGCCGCGAGCAGCTCGGCATCGGCTGAGGATCTGATCGAACATTGTCGTGAACGTCTGGCTGGATACAAGCGCCCGAAGCGCTACGAGTTCGTCGACGCGCTGCCCAAGACGGCGACTGGCAAGATCCAACGATTCAAGCTCCGATAGTTCGGTGCCGGGCGACGACGTCGTGCCTGGCACGATGTCGTCCTATGGAACTCAAGGATCGAGTCATCATCATCACCGGCGGCGGGTCGGGTATCGGAGAGGCACTTGCTCGAGCCGCCCACCGCGAGGGGGCTCGTCACGTTGTGGTTGCCGACCTCGACGGTGCTGCTGCCGACCGTGTTGCGACCGACGTCGGGGGTACCGGGTTCGAGATCGACGTGCGTGACGAAGCGGCGATTGTCGCAATGGTCGAGGCCACCGAAGCGGCGCATGGCCCCATCGACGTCTTCGTCTCCAACGCGGGCTACGTGACCGTTGGCGGTCTCGAAGATTCCAACGAGCGCATCGATCACATGTGGGACGTGCATGTGATGAGCCACATCTATGCCGCGCGTGCCGTGCTCCCGTCCATGATCGCTCGCGGTGAGGGGTACCTGCTCAACACGGCGTCAGCGGCCGGACTCCTGACACAGATTGGGTCACTTGCGTATTCGGTGACCAAAGGTGCCGCGGTGTCGCTCGCCGAGTGGCTGAGCGTCAGCCACCATCACCAGGGAATCCGCGTGTCGGTGCTGTGCCCGCAGGCGGTCGCCACCAACATCGTGGCAAATAGCCCAGACCTTGGCGGAGCAGCCGACATCGGTGATGACCCCGACGATTTTGAGGGCGGGGTGGCATCCGGTGACGGTGTGTTGAGCAGCGACGACGTTGCGCAGGTCTGCCTCGACGCGATGCGCGAAGAACGCTTCCACGTGTTGCCGCACCCCGAAGTGCAGACCTACGTCGAGCGCAAGGCAACGGACGTGGATCGTTGGCTCACTGGGATGCGTCGCTTCCAGAGGGCCCTGTCCGGCGACGGTCCGTTGCCGGGCGACGCCATCGCACCCAAGCTCTGAGGATCTGGGAATCTGCTACCGGCGAGTTGTTCGATCGCGGGCGTGATCGGCAACACTGCACACGTGGACAACAGTGAGACGCCCGTTGGATTCGATGTGTCGCTGGTTGAGCCGTGGTTGGCCGCTCACACTCGAGTCGTGCCGCCTTGTCGGTGGACTCGCCTCACGGGCGGTCACTCCAATCTGACGTACCTGCTGGCCGACAGCAACGGCGCTGAGTTCGTCATTCGCAGGCCCCCGCAGGGCGACCTCCTGCCGAAGGCACACGACATGTTCCGCGAGTACCGGATCATCGAGGCGCTTCACCCGGTCGGCATTCCTGTCGCTGAGCCGGTCGGCTACTGCGACGACCGTGCGGTGTGCGACCGTCATTTCTACGTCATGGCCAAGGTGGGCGGCAGCGCTTTGTACAACGGAACCGATACCGCGCAGCATCTTGACCTTGCTGCACGCGGTCGCGTGGGCGAGTCGTTCATGTCCGTGCTCGCGAGCATCCACTCCGTCGATCCCGCCGACGTTGGGCTCGGCGAACTTGGTCGACCGGACGGATACGTCGGTCGCCAACTCCGCACCTGGTATGGATCGTGGACGGCATCGGCTGAAGCCGCTGATTATGACGACCCTCGCGTGCACGAGTTGCACGAGTGGTTGCTCGACAAGATGCCTGAACAAGGCCCGGGCCGCGTCGTGCACGGCGACTATGGCGTACACAACTCGATGGTGAGTTCCGACGGCAAAATCGTGGCGATACTCGACTGGGAGATCGCAACCCTGGGGGACCCACTCGCCGACTTCGCGTACGCGCTCAACGCATGGGCGGAGCCGACCGATCCGCATGCGGCGCTTGGCGATGCGGCGACGGCGATCGAGGGCTTTTCTTCCCGCGACGAACTCACCTCGTTTTATGCTGACAAGACCGGCGCAGACTTGTCGAACCTGCCGTACTACCGCTCGTTCAACTCGTTCAAGACCGCCTGCATCATCCACGGCGTCTACGCCCGTTACGTCCGCGGTCAGAAGAGCACCGAGGGCGTCGATCTGCAAGGTCTGTACGACCGGATCGGTGCCTCGATCGAGCTGTCCGCAGCACATGCCGCCGACACCTGAACTGCCTCGATGAGTTCTGAACCGCCGAGTGCGGGGCCGACCCTGATCAAGGCAGCGATCGATATCGGCACAAACTCAATGCACCTCGTCGTCGCTCGGCTGGCTGAGCATGGTGGCTTCGAGATCCTGACAAGTGAGAAGGAAACGGTGCGCCTCGGCCAAGGCGGCGGCGAGATGAAGCTCCTCGCCCCCGACGCCATCGAACGTGGCCTCGCTGCACTCGAGCGCATGGCGCAGGTCGCCACGAGCTTCGGTGATGTCGATCTGGTTGCCGTTGCGACGAGCGCGGTGCGTGAGGCCGCGAACCGCGACGATTTTCTCGATCGGGCTCGTCAACTGACCGGCATCGAGATTGAGGTCATCAGCGGGTTCGAAGAAGCCCGACTCATCCACCTCGGTGTGCTGCAGGCGCTTCCCGTTTTCGACCAGCGGCTGCTGCTTGTCGACATTGGCGGAGGGAGCACGGAGTTCCTCGTCGGGCAAGGCGCCGATCCGATCGAGGCGCGCAGCATGAAACTCGGTGCGATTCGCCTGACCGAGCGGTTCTTCAGCGAGGCCATCGCTGACGGCAGGCGGCCCACGGCGCAGGAAGTCGATGACTGCCGGCACTACGTTCGAGCGGCACTGGCCTTGGTCGGTAGTGAGCTCGGCGGCCATCAGCCCGAGATCGCCATCGGCAGTTCAGGGACGGCCACGACCATTGCTGCGATGGCGGCAGCAGAACGTGGTGACGACGTGCGACAGATGAACGGTGTCACGTTCACCGCTGCCGAGCTTGCTGCGGTGGTCGAGCGAGTGATCTCGGCCAAGGACCGGAGCCGCGTTGCCGGCCTCGACGACAAGCGCGCTGACATCATCCTCGGCGGGGCCCTCCTGCTCGATGAGGTGTTTGCCGTTTTCGAACTCGAGGAGATGACCATCTCGGACTACGCGCTGCGCGAAGGCGTTCTGTTCGATCGTTTCGCTGATCAGTCAGAACGCGACTTACGCGACTTGCGGCGAGCAAACTTGCTGCGGCTCGCTCGGCAACTCGACCCTGACCCGGAACACGCCGAACACACGGCGCTGCTCTCCGGCCAGCTGTTCGATCGTTCCCGTGCGCTCCATGGACTCGATGATGGCGCCCGTGAGCTGCTCGAGGCGGCGGCGATCGTTCACAACGTAGGACTCTTCATCAGTCACTCAAGTCATCACAAGCACTCGTACTACGTGATCAGGAACAGCGAGCAGCTGACTGGCTTTACTGAGCATGAGATCGAGCTGATCGCTGTCGTGGCGCGTTACCACCGCAAGTCGCGACCGAGCGAGAAGCATCCGGAGTTCGCCGCCTTGAGCGTGGATGATCAACGGCTCGTTCGACAGCTCGCCGGGATGTTGCGTGTGGCAATTGGTCTCGACCGTCGCCACGCTCGCGTTGTACAGACGATGCGCGTTCACATCGATGACGGCTGGATGCGGATCGAACCGGTTGCCGATGGCGCCGACGACCTTGACCTTGAGGTGTATGCCGCTCGTGAACGGGCTCACCTGCTGGCAGCTGCGCTCGGCGTCGACGTCGAGATCGTTGCCCCAGCTCCGAGCCAGCACCCAGAGTGACCTCCTCGCCCGCGCTGGGTGATGATTGCGAGGTGCTTGGCGCATTGCCGTTCGTTGCACCGGAGCTGGGCATACTGGGCGACATGGCCGAAACGTCAAACCCGCCGACTGCTGCAAACTTCGTCCATGACGTGGTTGTCGAGCACAACGCAACGGGGGCCTTCGGTGGTCGCGTCCAGACTCGGTTCCCGCCTGAGCCGAACGGCTATCTGCACATTGGCCACGCGAAAGCGATTACCGCTGACTTCGAGCTTGCACGAGAGTTCGATGGGGTGTGCAGGTTGCGGTTCGACGATACGAACCCTGACACCGAAGACTCCAGCTTCGTCGATGGCATCATCGAGGACCTCGCGTGGCTCGGGTACCCGCTTGATCGCGACCCATTGTTCACCAGCGACTACTTCGCCCAGCTCGCAGAGTGGGCCGAGCTCCTCATCTCGAATGGCCTGGCATACGTCGACGACCAAGACGGCGACACGATCTCCGAACAGCGTGGCGGGTACGGCAAACCAGGAGTCGACAGCCCGTTCCGGAATCGAACGGTCGAAGAGAACCTTGCGCTGTTTTCGGCGATGCGAGCGGGTGGCTTTGACGAGGGTGCTCACGTGCTGCGTGCCAAGATCGACATGCAGCACGAGAACATGCAGCTGCGTGATCCCGTCATGTATCGGATTCGCAAGGAGTCGCACCACCGCACCGGCGACGCTTGGAGTGTGTACCCGACGTATGACTGGGCGCATGGTCAAAGCGATGCGATCGAAGGTGTCACGCACTCGCTGTGCTCACTCGAGTTCGACTCCCATCGGGCGCTCTACGACTGGTATCTCGATCAGCTGCGCGAGCTGGGGGCGCTGCGTTTCGAACAGCCTCGGCAGTACGAGTTTGCGCGACTAGAACTCACGCACACGATCACGTCGAAGCGCAAGCTTGCGACGCTGGTTGCCAACGGTGTTGTCGACGGTTGGGACGACCCCCGCCTGCCGACGCTGCGCGGCCTTCGCCGTCGCGGGTACCCGGCCGCGGCGATCCGCGAGTTCTGTGACTTCATCGGCGTGTCAAAGACCAACAGCCGCCACGAGATCGAGCTGCTCGAATCTTTTATTCGCACGCGGCTGAACAAGGTCGCTCAACGGCGAATGGCCGTGCTGGAACCGCTCAAGGTCGTCATCACGAATTGGCCGACTGACGCAGACGGCAATCCGGTGGTCGAGTACGTCGAGCTCAACAACAACCCGGAGAACGCCGAGGATGGCACGCGCACCGCCCCATTCTCCGGGGTGCTGTACATCGAGCACGACGACTTCAAGGCCGAGCCGCCACCGAAGTACTACCGCCTCACGCCAGGTCGCGAGGTCCGACTCCGTGGCGCGTACTTCGTCACCGCGACCGACTTTGTGAGCGACGACGATGGCAACGTCGTCGAGGTCCACGTCACGTATGACCCTGACACCAAGGGCGGCAATGCACCCGACGGCCGCAAGGTCAAGTCGACCATGCACTGGGTGAGCGCTGCCCACGCCGTCGAGGCCGAGGTCGCGTTGTACGACCGTCTCTTCGCCGCCGAGGTGCCGGGCAGCGAAACGGGCGATCCGTTTGACGACCTCAATGGCGAGTCAAAGACGCTGCTGCACGGGTGCAAGCTCGAACCAGCCCTGGCCGACACCGCTGCCGGAGAGGTCGTGCAGTTCGAACGGTTGGGTTACTTTGCGGCAGACCAGCGAACGCCATTGCTGTTCCACCGGACCGTCGGCTTGCGCGACGAATGGGCGAACATTCAGAAACGAAAATAGTTCAACCCACCTCGAGGGGCAGGAGGGTGCCGGCCGCCTCGGCAATATGGGCGCTCCATTGCTCAGCGTTGCGCGGCTCATCGACGGGCAACACCACGAATTTGGTGGTGCCGACGTCGACGAACTGCTGGATCAGTTGCGCAACGCCGTCCCACGATGACGGAACGAGTTGAGTGACATCGTCGAGGTCCGGTCGGCGTTTCGCAAGCAAGCGGAGGATGACGTCAGGGACGACTCCGAATGAGTAGGGGATGAGGACGCCGTAGTGATCGTCGTCGATCGATCGTTCGTGCTGGGCAGCAACCTCTTCGATGACAGCGCGTCCGGCTGCGGCATCGGCGGGGGTGACGAACGATGGCAACCATCCGTCGGCCACCCGGCCCACCCGCTTCAGTTCAGATGGAGCGATCCCACCGAGCCATACGTCCATGCGTTTCGGGGCCGGAAGGACACGGACGCCCTCATAGTTGAAGTAGTCGCCGTGATGATCGAACGGCTCGCCCGTCCAGCACTTCTTCATCACGTCGAGTGACTCGTTGAAGATCTTTGCCCGCTCCGATCGCTCGACACCGAACGCTTGCTGCTCGATCGGGTCGACCGCACCGAGGCCGAACGCAGGGAGGAGCCGCCCGCCCGACATCCGCCCAAGTGTGGCGAGTTGCTTGGCCAGCACGACCGGGTTGCGTCCCGGGAGCACCATCACCGACATGCCGAACTTGAGATTGGTGGTTCGGCCTGCTCCAAAAGCCATCGCCACCAAAGGGTCGGGTGCTTCGCCGCTGATCTTTTCTGACAGCCACAGCGAATCAAACTGGTGCGACTCAAGTGCATCGACGACGGTGCCGTAGGTCTCGTCATTGAGGTTGGTTCGGGTGCCGAGTCCGAAACCGATCCGAACTTTCATGTCGGTCATGAGCAAGCGATCCGTTCGAGGTGGTCAGCGACAAGATCTGTGGCGCTGAGGAAGGGTGAATGGTCGGTGTCGATGTCGATCTGCTCGTCGCAGCGTGCGGCCATCACGGCCTGGTGGTCCGGGTGCACTGCCTCGTCGCGGAGGCAGCGGAGATAGCTCGACGAGATGTGGTCACGAGCAGAGCCTTCGACCGACTCGGTCATGGTGGCGATGGGCTGCGGCGACAGACGCCGAAGTGCGGCCTTGATCGCTTGAGGGGAACACGCGCCGTAGAGAGCGCTCGCGGCGAGGTCGAGGTCGAGCGTGGTCGTGCCGTCGTCTTGCATCTGGACGGCTGCGGCAAGAGCAACGGATTGGCGTTCGAACGAACGGAGAGCGCCGTTCACACTTTCGCCAGCGTCGAGTGCGAACGCTGCGATGTAGACCAGGTGAGCGAGATCAGGTCTGCCAACGCCAGCTTCCGTGATGACGGCGCCGCCATAGCTGTGCCCGACCAGCACGACGTCGTCGAGGCCGAGATGATCGAGCGTGTCAGTGACGTGGCCCGCATCGTGGTGCAGCCCGCCGAGCGGACGGACCGATGCTCCGTGCCCAGGGAGGTCGATGGCATGCGAGGGGATCCCGCGGCGGTCAAGTTCAGCCTGCAGGGGTGCCCAACACCAGGCACCGTGCCAAGCGCCGTGAACAAGGACAACGTGACGAGCGTCTGGCATGTGTGGATGCTCGCACAGCGAGCGTCCGTCGATCGACTCAGCGAGCGGGAACGTTCAGATGGAGCGGAACGGCGACGCGAGCTGGGGCGGCGCCACTGCGGACTCTGCCGGTCTGTACCCAACTGGCGGCGAATGCGACCACGACCACCGCTGCCACGATGACGCTGTCAGAAACGTGTCCGATCGTGGATATCGCAACGGCTGCAAGTGCAGCGACGGCCGAGATCACGACGGCCAATCTGATGGCGGCGATCCACGTGCGGCGGCTGATGTCCATGTCTCTTTCATAGTTGTCCTGAGGCGTTGGCCGGCAGTGGATCGCACTTTTTTGCACATTCGTCACCCGACCGTTGGGAACGTCACGCGATCGCGCGAGAACATATGACGAAGCGATGACGACCATGTCGCCGTTTCGTGACCCAATCACACCGGTGTGGTTCGATTCTGTTCCAGGACGAGGGCTACGTTCGCCTCATGTCTGACTCACTCCAGCCGCTTGACCTGTTCCGACTCGACAATCGCGTGGCGATCGTGACCGGTGCATCGTCGGGTCTCGGCGACCGCTTTGCCCGGGTGCTGCACGCGGTCGGAGCGAACGTCGTCGTGACCGCGCGACGTGCGGACCGCCTCGAGGCCCTCGCCGCTGAACTGAACTCGTTGCGCTCTGACTCCGCAGTCGTGGTCACCGCTGACATCTCTCTCGAGGCTGATCGCGAGCGCATCGTGAACGACACGCTCGCGGCATACGGCAGTGTCGACGTCGTCGTGAACAATGCTGGCGTGGGGGGCCAGGTGGCGATCGAAAACGAGGGCCTCGACGTCTTTCGGCGCTCGATGGAAATCAATGTGACCGCACTGTGGCATCTGTCGAAGCTCTGTGCTCCGTCGATGATCGAGTCGGGCGGGGGGTCGATCATCAACATTGCCTCGATGCTTGGTCATGTGGCGTCGTCGCCAGTGAAGCAGGCGCACTACAGCGCAAGCAAGGGGGCCGTTGTCAACTTGACTCGTGAACTTGCAGTGCAGTGGGCGCGCAAGGGCATCACGGTCAACGCGCTGTGTCCCGGGTGGTTCCCATCCGAGATGACCGATGGGATGGATACAGACGAGAGCAGCCAGCGGTTCGTCAAGGCCAACACACCCATCCCTCGCATGGGCGAGACGCACGAACTCGACGGAGCCCTCCTCCTGCTCGCCAGCTCAGCCGGCACGTTCATCACCGGTCAGAGCGTCATCGTCGACGGCGGCTGGACAGCCCGCTGATTCTGGTTCGCACCGGGACGCTGGGTGCGACGGGGCCGGTGCTGGGCAACCATCGAGCCGGTGGCGATGTGCTCTACTTGAGGCAAGGGAACACCCGCACACACCAAACTCAGGAGAAGAAGATGAAGAACATGATTGCAGAGTTCAAGGCGTTCATCGACAAAGGTGACGTCGTCACCATCGCCGTCGGTTTGATCCTCGCGCTGTATTTCAAGACGATCGTGGACGCGATACTTGAAGGCGTCATCTTGCCGATCATTTCTGCGATCTTCGGTGAGCCGAATTTTGCCGCCATCGGCTTCGACGTGGGCGACGCATTCATCAGTATCGGACTCGTCATCAACGCACTGGTGAGCTTCCTGGCGGTGGCGTTCATCCTGTTCCTGCTGGTCAAGGCCTACAACAAGTCCAAGGGCCCGGAGGAAGAGGAAGTGAGCGGGCCGAGCGAGGTCGATTTGCTGACCGAGATCCGCGACCAGCTCCGCGCCAACAACTGAGCAGGAAATTGTTCGTCCACTGAGTGGCGTCTGAATGGCGTCACCGTTGATTCTTCCCCTGGCGACGCCAGGTCGGGCTGGATCTGCGCTTTAATGACGATGATGCGCCTCCCGTGGATTGCTCTGGCCACTGTGCTCGCTGCGTGCGGCGGCTCAGTGAGCGGCAGCGCGGATTCGGCAACCGGCTCCGGCGCTCTGCCTCCTCCTACGGTTTCCGGTGTCGGCGTCCTCCCGGCGACAATTCCGGCGGTGCCGTCGGCGGCGTTTGAGTCGCTTGGTGCTCGTCCGCTGACGGCCGACGGTGAGATTGCCGAACTGATCGGCGATCAAGTCGCGGGAAATCGGCTGTTGATGATCGGTGACTCGATCTTGGCTGGCACCGAGACCCGCTACGGCGGCGAGCTGTGCGCTGCGCTCGAGCCACTCGGCTGGGCCGTTGAAGTGGCGGCAGAGGCTGGCAGGTTCGTCGAGTTCGGTGTCAGCGTTGCCAACCAGCGTGTCCCCCGGCCTTCAGCGGATCAGTCCGCCGCGGCTGGCGCAGGCTCCTCGCCTTCGACGGTACTCCAGCCAGCAGATGCGAATGACTGGGACGCTGCCGCGCTGTTCCTCGGGAGCAACTACGACGGCGACCAAGAGAACTACGACACGAAGATGCGAGTGATTCTGGATCGCCTTGCGCCACGTCCAACGTTGCTGTTCACCGTGACGGAGTATCGAACCAACTACTCCGACGTCACCGCGGTGATCAACGGCCTCGTCGCCGACTACCCGAATGTCACGCTGATCGATTGGGCGACAGCGGCTCGGACGCCGGGTGTGCTCCGTCCCGATGGACTCCATCCCAACGATGCGGGTGAATTCGTGCTGGTCAACCTCATCGCAGCAGCGTTGGGTGAAGCGCCGACCGGCGAGGCCGATTGCATACGGTCGCAGTTCCGCGACGATTCTGCGATCAACGAGGGCAATGGTTCGCCGAATATCGACGACTCGAGTAGCGACACCCCGAGGACCGTCTCCACAACGCCCAGCGCCGGCTCGGGAGCAACGACGACTGTTGCCACGTCGCCGAGTGGTGGCTCGGGTGGAACGACGACTGTTCCGACGTCGACTGATCCTCCGGTGACTGATCCTCCTCCGGTGACTGATCCTCCTCCGGTGACTGATCCTCCGACGTCGACTGATCCTCCGACGTCGACTGATCCTCCGGTGACTGATCCTCCTCCGGTGACTGATCCTCCGGTGACTGATCCTCCTGACTCGTCGGGCGACTGATCCGCGACGGCCCGCAGTGCTCCGACGACGCCATGATCAATCGGTGGTCTGCTGCCGATTGCTGCTACCCCCCGCGTAGTGCTCCGGCGCTCTCGAAGTT